>JALWUB010000292.1 GCA_026993275.1 Robiginitomaculum sp.
CGATCTTGTGGGTCAATTCCATTCCCGACATGGCGGCGGACCGCAGCGCCGGAAAACTGACCCTGCCCGCCCGCCTGGGCGCCATGACGGCGCGCCATGGCCTGCTGGTGCTGTTTGCGCTGGGCGGTCTGGCACTCGCGGCCGGGCCGTTTCCCTGGCAGGCGAGGGCCGCCCTGGTAGCCCTGCTGCCCGCGGCAGCGGCCGTGCGGGCGCTGGAACAGGGGCGTCTGCTGCCGGCGATTCCGTTGACGCTGCTGGCCCATGCCAGCCTGTGCGTGGTGCTGGCCCTTGGCCTGGTGCTGGCCCGGGGGATGCCGTGATGCGCCGCCTTCTTGTCATCATCGCCCTGGCTCTTGCGCTTGCCGGCGTGTTTGTGGTGGCGCGCACCGCCTTCCTGCACCAGAGCGCCCGCCGCGCCGGGGTGCAGATGGGGCTGGAGCGCTATGCCAGACCGCAACCGGCGCCACAGCTGAGCTTTCTGGACGAGACCGGCGCCCGCCGCGATCTTTCCGAATGGCGCGGCCAGGCCACCGTGCTCAATCTGTGGGGCACCTGGTGTCCGCCCTGCCGCCGCGAAATGCCGTCACTGGACCGGCTGCAGGTGTATTTCCGGAACAAGCCGATCCGCGTCATCACCGTGCATCTCGACCGCCCGGGCAGCACCGCGCCTGCGGTGTGGCTGCGCAAGGCGGGACTCAGCCATCTGCCTGCCTTTCATGATGATAGCCAGGCCCTGCTGCGCGCCGTGCACAGCCGCGTCGCCCCGACGACGCTGATTCTGGATGCCAGCGGCCGGGAACTGGCCCGGGTGCGCGGCGGCGCCAACTGGGATGACGAGCGCCTGCGCACCCTGTTGCTGTGGGCCGCGCGGCAAAAATAGCTGTATTTTCAGAATTATCAGCTTTGATGCTGTTTGTGATTTGCCGGAGCGTTCCTGTGTTACCCCGGAAATTCCGCCAGACATGACCCGGGGTCTGTGGCATTTATGGATCCCGGCTCAAGGCCGGGATGACACGATGGCGTGACGCTCTTATGGCCGCCAGGCGGCAGCCAGCAAATGCAGACGCATGGACAGCGGCAGGGGCGGCGCGAACATGGCGGCGATGATGGCGCTGGAGCGCTCGCGCATGGCGCGGCGGCGCATGGCCCGGCGCCAGAAGCGGTTTTGCTTCTCGAAGGCCGCCTGCGGGATTTGCCCCAGCGCCATGATGGCCCTGGTGGTCACGGCTGCATTCTCCGGCAAGGCCTCTACCGTGGCCGTATCGCTCAGCAGGCACGGCGCCAGCGGCCGCTCGTCTATGCCCTCGAGCGCCGCAAGGTCCGTGGGCCGGGCCGCGGCGCCCAGAAAGTCCACCATGCGGGTCCAGCCCAGCGCAAAGTCGCGCTCTGGCGCGGGCAGGGCGGCAAAGGCGTCTGCGAACAGGGCCGAGGCCTGCTCTATGCACACCAGATGCGCATGCCAGGCGCGCAGGCGCAGGGCGTCCAGATCATCCGGGCGGGCGCCGCTGGCAAGATATGCAAACCAGTCTGCCCAGGCGCCGATCATGGCCTGCCAGGGCTCTGCCGGGCCGTTGCGCAGATCAAACAGGCCGCCTTCGCCGCCAGGGGGCGGGGCAAAGGCCAGCCTTTGCGCCTGGCCGGCCTGCACTGCGCCCAGATAGGGGATGACGCTGAGCGAAAAGTTCATCATGCCCCACCACTGGCCCGGGTCGATGCGCGCCGGATCCTGGCCCAGGCGTCCGGACCGGCCTTGCCAGAACAGCTGAAAGCCATGGCCCCAGAAAATGTGGTGCTCAAGACCGGGGCCGGTGATTTCCTCGCGTGCGGTTTGCGCCATCAGCGTCTTGTAGAGCGCCAGGCGCTGATCGTGCACGAACGGATCACACTGGCCCGCGTCCAGCACGCCGGGCAGGTTCTGCCAATGGCGCAGGAATGCGGCGCGGGAAATGTCAGGGTGCAAGGCCGGTGTCCTCCGGCAGGCCAAAGGCCAGGTTGAGGTTCTGCATGGCCTGGCTGGCCGCGCCCTTGAGCAGGTTATCCAGCACGCAGACCATGACCAGCCTGCGCCCGTCTTCGCTCAGGGCAAAGCCGCCAAGGCGGGCGCTCCGGCGGCCGGCGATGGCGCGCACCTGCGGGGCATCTTCGTCCAGGCGGATGAAGGGCTCGCTGCCATAGGCGTCCTCGTAAAGGGCGCGGGCCTGTGCGGCGGTCATAGGGGCGTCAACACACAGGTTCACGGTCACCGAAAGGCCGCGGAAGAAGGCCGCCACATGGGGCATGAAATGCACGCTTTGGCCCAGATGGCGGCTGATCTCGCGCTCGTGCACATGCCCGGTCAGGGCATAGGGCATGAGATTGTCCGCCAATTGCTCCGGGTCATTGCGCGGGCCGGGCGTGGTGCCGGCGCCGCTATAGCCGGAAACCCCAAAAATCGCGGGCGGGCTGGCCAGACGGTCCGCCAGCGGGGCGATGGCCAGTTGTGCCGCGGTGGCGTAACAGCCGGGATTGGCGATGCGCTGCGCCCCCCTTATGGCCTTGCGGTTCAGCTCGGGCAGGCCATAGGCCCAGTCCGGGTCAAAGCGGTGGTCGGCGCTCATGTCGATGAAGCGGGTCCTGGGCGCGGCGGCGGTTATCGCCGCGGCCCAGCGCGCCGCATGGCCATTGGGCAGGGCCAGGAACACCAGATCGGCCTGCCGCTGCGCCGCATCTTCGGGGGAGAGGTCCTCGAACACCTGGCCCGGGGCCGTGGCAATGGCATCGCCCGCCCTGGCGCGCGACGAGGCATAGGCCAGTTCCAGTGACGGGTGCGCGGCGATCAGGCGCAGCAGTTCGCCGCCCACATGGCCGCGGGCGCCAATGAGGCCGATGCGCCAGGGCGCACTCATGCGCCATCCTCAAAGGAAGCGGGCCGCGCCGCCAGCTCCTGCACCTGGCGGCCGATCTGCGCCCAGTCGCTGGTGCCGCGCCAGAACACCCGCCAGGGGCCTTCATGGGCCGAGCCCTGGGCATGGGCGTGGTAAAAGGCATTGAACGGATTGTCCGGGCGCGAACGCCAGAACAAGACCGGCGCGGCGGCGGTGATTTCGGCCCACACGGCGCCGCCCAGCCCCTCGCCGCGAGCCTCGGCGGCCACGGCGAACTTGTCGAGATACAAGGCCCCGTCCAGCGGCGTCAGCACCGCCGCGGCACGCACCTGCGCCGAGACGATGACACTGTGCAGGTCAAGGTCTCGCCAGTAATCGGCCTTCAGCCTGCGCCCGAACGCGCCCTCGATGAGGGCGCCAAGGCGCGCCGTGTCCAGCTGTGTCTTGTCGCGCAGGGTCAGGATTGCCTCGCCGCGGCGCACCAGCGTGCCCGAGCCGCCATGGGTGAACAGTTCGCGCACCAGCGCATCGGGCCGGGTGATGGACACCGAGGCGCCCGGCGGCAGGTCCTCCAGCAGGGTGCGGATCTGCTGCAGCTTGAGGCGCATGCCGCCATGCAGCCAGTCCGCATTCATCAGCCGCTCGTAATCATGCGCCAGGTGGATGAAGGAAATGGCCTGGCCGTTCTGGTCCAGCACTGCGCCGGTGCCGGTCAGGAACACGATCTTTTGCGGCTGCAAGGCATGGGCCAGCGCCGCCACCAGGGCATCGGCATTGATGTTGGCAAGGCGGCCGTCCGCGGTTTCGCCAATGCAGGTGAGCACCGGGATCGAGCCCTCGCCAGCGGCATCGTGCAGCGCGCGCAGATCCAGCGTGCCGACCTCGCCGACCCGGCCCAGCCGGTCTTCGTCCAGCAGCTTTGCGCCCGCAGCCTGGGCGCCGATGGCGGTGGCATGGCCGCCCTTTTGCCGGATCGCCGCCAGCAGGTCCGCGGTCAGGCCGCGCAAGGTGCCGGCGATCACCGCCATGGCATCTGCGCCGGTGACGCGCAGGCCCTCATGGCGCTGCACCGGCAGGCCGGCGGCCTGCATGGCAGCATCGATTTGCGGGCCGCCGCCATGCACCACCACCGGGGTCAGGCCGAGCTTTTGCAGGAACACCAGCGCATCGGCCAGCGCGTCAAGGCCGTCGCGCAAGATCGCCCCGCCAACCTTGATGAGGGCGAAACGGGCGCGGTCCATCTCGGAAAACTTCTGCAAATAGGCGCGCACCTCGCGCCCTTCGCTCATGCTGCCCAGAAGCTGGCGGATGACCTGGCGCGTGCTCTTGGCCTCGGCGTCGAAATAATCAGTCATCGAACACCCTCGCAAAGACGGCAAAGGCGTCCAGCAACTGGGCGTGGCTGACCCATTCATCCACCGTGTGTGCCTGTTCGATATGGCCGGGGCCAAAGACGAAGACCGGCGTTCCGGCTGCGGCGAACAGCGCCGCCTCGGTCCAGAAATCCACCGGCGCGCCTGCGGGAATGCCCAGCGCCGCGGCATAGTCGCGCGCCGCCTGGCCGGTGCGGCCATCGGGGGACAGGGCAGGCAGGGCATAGTGCTGCTTGAAGCTGTGGTAATGGGCCGGAGGGGCCAGGCCCTGCAAGTGCGCCTGCACATCGGCGATGGCGTGCTGCGGCCCCGGGCGCACGCCAAAGCGCAATGTGCACGAAGGGGCGCAGATATTGGGCTTGATGCCGCCTTCCACGCGCCCGGGATTGAAGCGGATGCCGGGCAGATCGCCGCCTTCGGCCTCGCTCTTGCGCGCCAGCTGCGCGGCGTTCTGCAGCCATGCGCTCGCGCGCAGGATGGCGCTGTGCTCCAGACAGCGCGGATCGGAGCCATGCAGGGAGGTGCCGGCGAACTCTGCCGT
>JALWUB010000293.1:0-3164 GCA_026993275.1 Robiginitomaculum sp.
GTTTCATGGGCTATGTGCTGCCCTGGGGGCAGATGTCCTTCTGGGGCGCCACCGTGATCACCAATCTGTTCAGCGCCATTCCGCTGGTCGGCGATCACATCACCTCCTGGCTGTGGGGCGGTTTTGCTGTCGGCAACCCGACCCTGAACCGCTTTTTCAGCCTGCACTATCTGCTGCCGTTTCTGATCCTGGGCATGGTGATCCTGCATGTCTGGGCGCTGCATGTGCCCGGCAACAACAACCCCACCGGGGTCAGCGTCAAGAATGTCGATCGCGACACGGTGTCGTTTCACCCCTATTACACGGTCAAGGACGGCTTCGCCATCGTGGTGTTCCTGCTGATCTTTGCCGGCCTGGTGTTTTTCGCGCCTGACGCGCTCAACCACCCGGACAATTATATCCGCGCCAATCCGATGGTGACGCCGCCGGAGATTGTTCCCGAATGGTATTACCTGCCGTTTTACGCCATGCTGCGCGCCGTGCCCAACAAGCTGGGCGGTGTGATCGTCATGTTCGGCGCCATCGCCCTGCTGTTTGCGCTGCCCTGGCTGGATACCTCCAAGGTGCGCTCCATGCGCTACCGGCCGATGGCCAAGCTGTTCTTCCTGATCTTCGTCCTGGTTTGCCTCGGCCTTGGCTGGTGCGGCGCCAATTCGCCCCTGGCCCTGGTCTTCACCACGGGCGTTGATCCGCAGACCGGCGAGCCCACCGGATTTTCCTTCCTGTGGCTGGCGCGCATTCTGACGCTCTATTACTACGCGTTTTTCCTGATCATTCTGCCGGTGCTGGGGCTGGTGGAAAAACCCTTGCCACGGCCTGAAAGCATTGAGGCCTCTGTGCTCAAACCTGCATCCGGGGAGGGCTGAGATGCGTCTGTCCAAATTTTTTGCCATGGTCATGACCGCTGGCACGCTCGGCCTTGGCGCCGGGGCGGTGCAGGCTGCCGAAGAGGCGGCGCTCAAGCCAGTGCATTTTTCCTTCGAGGGCCTTTTCGGCACCTATGACAAGGCGGCCGGGCAACGCGGCTTCCAGGTCTATAAGGAAGTGTGCTCGACCTGCCATTCCCTGAAACTGATCGCGTTTCGCAATCTTGGTGATCCGGGGGCGCCGTTTTACGACAAGAAATACCCCAATCCCAATGACAGCCCGGTGATCAAGGCCATCGCCAAGGAATTCACCGTCACCGACGGCCCCAATGACGAGGGCGAGATGTTCGAGCGCCCGGGCAAGCCGTTTGACCATTTTCCGCCGCCTTTCCCCAATGATCAGGCCGCCCGTGCCGCCAATGGCGGCGCCTTGCCGCCGGACTTCTCGGTGCTGGTCAGCGCCCGGGAAAATGGCCCGCATTACATCTACAGCTTTCTGACCAGCTTCAATCAGGAGCCGCCGGCAGGGTTTCAGCTGCGCGATGGCATGAATTACAACCCGGTCTTTCCCGGCGGGCAAACCGCCATGCCGCCACCCCTGTTCGAAGGCGTGGTCGAGTATGCGGACGGCACCAAGGCCACGGTCGAGCAGATGGCCCACGATGTCGTCACCTTCATGGCCTGGGCCGCTGATCCGAAAATGGAACAGCGCAAGCGCACGGGCTGGATGGTGATGATTTACCTCTTCATCTTCGCCCTGCTGATGTATGGCAGCTACAAGGCGGTGTGGCGCGGCGTCGAGCATTAAAGCCAGGGCCTGAAGGCCAACCTGTTTGCCGGCTACCGGAAAAAGCCGCCCGCGTGTGTCCCGGGGACAGGCCAGCCTCTGGATGCTCTGCAAAGGGCTTTCAAGGGGTGAGTGCTGCGCGCACAGGGGCTTTCCTTGCAGTCCTGAGGGCCTGCAAGGCCTTGTGGGGTCTTGATTCACAATCTCAGTCGTTCGTGCCGAGCCGTTTGTGACGCCTCCGCACACCCTGATTATGCGCTTGTGCACTGGGGTGGGGACAGGCTCAGGCTTATCCCCGTGCGAAGTGGCCCGAAATGGCTTGAAATGGTTTGCTTATTCACCGGTTCTGGTTCGAAAGTGTCCCAAACTGGCCTGCAAGTGGCCCGCCCCATGGCTTGATCGTCAGCAAAAACAGGACATGCAGGCCATGTCACCCTCATGGTGAGCGTGTCGAACCATGAGGGGCGGCCTTCACCCTTCGACTTTGCTCAGGATGAGGCCCTGAGGCGGGCGCGAGGCTCAGAGAGCTCCCTCTCCCCGGTGGGGAGAGGGTGGGGGTGAGGGGGCGCGGGCTTGCAGGATTTGCATCAGCCGGGATTTCACTTTCAGCCTCAGCGCCCCCTCATCCTGACCTTCTCCCCGCTGGGGGAGAAGGGACGACGCGGCATGCCCGGCAGCCTCGTGGTAAGCATCGTTGAACCATGGAGGGTGCTTTCAAGGATGCACCGCCCTTGCAGCCAGCACGGCTCTTTCCTCCCCTGCGCAGCGGGGGAGGCGGGCGCGCAGCGCCCGGAGGGGGCGGGACATGGTACTCTCTCTCCTTTGGCCATTTTCCCCGCAGGCGGGGGAGAGATGGCCTTCGTCCTGCGAGGGGCATGAAGACGGGCCGGGGATGAGGCATTTGCCAGGTGCTGCATATGGACCGGTGGACGAATGCCTGGCGCGGGGCTAGGGCCTGAACCCAGTTGGCTTGCCATTCTGCGCCAGCGCCCGTATGGGTTTGACAGGAAAGCCCAATCTGCGGCGCAAATGCTCCTCGAATAGGGCTTGCCTGTCCTTCGTCGCCTTTGCTGGCATCTTGCCCTTTCCTGTCAAACAGAATTGTGTAATCCAGTTGGGTTCAGCCCCTAAGCCCGCACGCTGTTGCAACACACCCAGAGGCAGGCATGCACGACATCAAGGCCATACGCGAAAACCCGGACCGCTTTGACGCCAACTGGGCGCGGCGCGCCCTGGCGCCGCAAACGCCGGAGCTCTTGCGGCTGGACGCGGCCTTGCGCGCCGCCATCGCCAAAAGGCAGGCGGCGGAGACGGAGCGCAATGCTGCTTCCAAACAGATCGGCGCCGCCAAGGCCAAGGGCGACGAGGCCGCATTCGAACGCCTGCGGGCGCAGGTGGCGGACCTGAAAACAACCATTGAAGAAGCAGGCGAGGAAGAAAAAAGACTTGGCGAGGACTTGCGGGCCAGGCTGCTCGCCTTGCCCAATCTGCTGGCCGACGATGTGCCTGAT
>JALWUB010000293.1:3174-4772 GCA_026993275.1 Robiginitomaculum sp.
CCTGATGGCGAAGACGAGGACGCCAATCAGGAACTGCGCTGCTGGGGCACGCCGCGCACCTTTGATTTTACGCCCAAAGACCACACCGAACTGGGCGAGGCTTTGGGCCTTCTGGATTTTGAAGCGGCGGCGAAAATCTCCGGCGCCCGCTTTGCGTTTCTGAAGGGCGATCTGGCGCGGCTGGAGCGGGCGCTGGGCGCCTTCATGCTGGATATGCAGACCCGCGAACACGGCTTTACCGAGACCGCGCCGCCCTTGCTGGTGCGCGATGCGGCGCTTTATGGCACCGGGCAATTGCCCAAGTTTGCGCAGGACCAGTTTCGCACCACCAATGGATATTGGCTGATCCCGACTGCCGAGGTGCCGCTGACCAATCTGGCGCGCGAGGCCATTCATGACGAGGCGCAACTGCCTTACCGCTATTGCGCGCTGACGCCGTGCTTTCGCTCCGAGGCGGGATCGGCGGGCAAGGATACGCGCGGCCTCATTCGCATGCACCAGTTCATGAAGGTGGAGATGGTTGCCATCACCACGCCGGAAACCTCCTGGGAGGAGCACGAACGCATGACCGGCTGCGCCGAAGCGGTGCTGAAAAGGCTGGAGCTGCCCTACCGGGTGATGGTGCTGAGCGCCGGGGACACCGGCTTTGGCGCGCAAAAGACCCATGATCTGGAGGTCTGGCTGCCGAGCCAGGAGACCTATCGGGAAATCTCGTCCGTTTCCAATTGCGGCGACTTCCAGGCGCGGCGCATGCAGGCGCGCTGCCGGGCTGCGGGCGAGAAGAAAACCCGCTTCGTGCACACCCTGAACGGCTCTGGCCTGGCCGTGGGCCGGGCCTTGCTGGCGGTGATGGAAAATTACCAGAATGCGGACGGCTCCATCACCGTGCCCGAGGCCCTGCGCCCCTATATGGGCGGGCAGGAGGTGATCGGGCGATGATCCCGCACAATCCGCGCATCCTGCTCAGCAATGATGACGGCATTGACGCGCCGGGCATGGCGGTGCTGGAGCGCATTGCCGCGACGCTGTCCGACGATGTCTGGATTGCCGCTCCGGCGCAGGAGCAAAGCGCCGCCAGCCGGGCGCTCTCCATCCGCGAGCCGCTGCGGGTGACGCGGCGCGGCGCGCGCCGCTTTGCGGTGCATGGCACACCCACCGACAGCGTCATGATGGGAGTGCTGGCGCTGGTCGAGGGCAAGCGCCCGGACCTGGTGCTGTCCGGCGTCAATCAGGGGCAGAATCTCGCCGAGCACATCACCCTTTCGGGCACCATCGCCGCGGCCATTCAGGGCATGGAGATGGGCATTGCCTCGGTGGCGCTGTCGCAAAGCTATCCGTTTACCGAAAACGCCGCGATCCACTGGGACACGGCCGAGCATTTCGCGCCGCTGATCCTGCAGCGCCTGTTCGCGCGCAAATGGCCGCAAGACGTGCTCATCAACATCAATTTCCCGGACTGCGCTCCGGACGGGGTCCGGGCGGTGCAACTGACCCGCATGGGCCGCCGCGATCAGGACCTGCTGCAGGTGCACGAGCGCAAGGACCCGGGCGGGCGGCCCTATTACTGGCTCGGCTTCAATGGCCGCCTGTCCACCCCG
>JALWUB010000294.1 GCA_026993275.1 Robiginitomaculum sp.
GGCGCAATATGTGGTCCGAAGGGGGCAGAGGTGTTTTACAGGAGAGCGCGCACGTTGGCGCTTCGGCACAAAGATGGAATACAATTCCAGATTCAAGGCGGCGGTTGAGCAGATCAAGGCGGAGGGCCGCTATCGGGTGTTTGCCGATGTCCGCCGCCAGCGCGGCCGCTTTCCCCATGCCACATGGCGCGCCCCTGATGGCGCTGACCGGGATATTGTCATCTGGTGCTCCAATGACTATCTGGGCATGGGCCAGCATCCGTGCGTGATCGAGGCCATGCACAAGGCCATCGACGCGGTGGGCGCCGGAGCGGGAGGGACCCGCAACATTTCCGGCACCACGCGTTTTCATGTGGAACTGGAAGAGGAGCTCGCCGACCTGCACCAGAAGGAAGGCGCGCTGCTGTTCACCTCGGGCTATATCGCCAATGAGGCGACGCTGGCGACGCTGGCAAAAATCCTGCCTGGCTGCATCTATTTTTCCGATGCGCTCAATCACGCCTCGATGATCGAGGGCATTCGCCGCGCCGGAACGCCCAAGCATATCTGGCGGCACAATGATGTGGCGCATCTGGAAGAGCTCCTGCGCGCCGCGCCTGCAAGCGCGCCCAAGGTGATTGCGCTGGAATCGGTGTATTCCATGGATGGCGATGTCGGCCCGATTGAGCAGGTCTGTGATCTGGCAGAGAAATACGGTGCCATCACCTATCTGGACGAAGTCCATGCCGTTGGCCTCTACGGTCCGCGCGGCGCAGGCGTGGCCGAGCGCGACGGCGTCATGGACCGTGTCGACATCATCAACGGCACGCTGGGCAAGGCGTTTGGCCTGATGGGCGGTTATGTCGCCGCCAATGCCACCATGATTGACGCCATTCGCAGCCATGCGCCGGGCTTCATCTTCACCACATCACTGGCACCGGCACTTGCTGCCGGCGCCGTGGCCAGCATCAGGCATCTGAAGAAAAACAATGCCTTGCGCATAAAACATCAAGAACGTGCCGCGCGCCTGAAAACGCTTCTGCGCGAGGCCGGTCTGCCGCTCATGCCGTCGCAAACCCATGTGGTGCCGCTGCTGGTCGGCGATCCGGTGGCGTGCAAGGCGGTGACGGATGAACTGCTTTCCAGCTATGGCATTTATGTGCAACCAATCAATTACCCCACCGTGCCGCGCGGCACAGAGCGCCTGCGGCTGACACCATCGCCGATCCATGATGATGCGCTGATGGATGACTTGCTGGGCGCCCTGACGGCCATCTGGTCGAAAATGGGGCTTGCCTCCCGGGCCGCGTGAGCCAGTCCGAAAAAGATGAAATCCTGTTCGAGTTCACACGTCTGGGCCAGACAGTGCGGGTGTGCGCAGTCGATACGGCAACCGGCCTGGAGGTTGTGACGATCGTGCCTGCCCATACCAGCAAGGACATCGCCATGCGCCAGGCGCGCAGCAAGCTGCGCTGGCGCCTGCAAGTTAAGGGGGCGACATGAACTCTAGAGCACTTCCCGAAAAGTGGGAACCGGTTTTCGGACAAGAAGTGCGACAAAACAATAGGATAGAGTGCGGTTTTGATTCTATCAAAACGTGAAGCGCTCTAGGTTCTGAACCCAATTGGCCTGCCCATTCTGCGCGAACGCCCATACGGGTTTGACAGGAAAGCCCCACCTGCGGCGCTAACGCTTCCTTGAATAGGGGCAAGCCTGCCCCCTGGTCGCGTTTGCTGGCATCTGCCCTTTCCTGTCAAACAGCAATTGTGTAACCCACTTGAGTCCAGACCCTGAAGCCTGAGGGCCAGCAACCCGTGAGTCCTGCCATGAGCACATCCCGCCAAGCACTTTTCAACGCCGCCCGCACGGCCATGGAAAATGCCCATGCGCCCTATTCCTTCTTTCGCGTCGGCGCGGCAGTGCGCGGCGCCTCGGGGCGGGTCTATGCGGGCACCAATGTGGAAAACGCATCCTATCCCGAAGGCTGGTGCGCGGAAACCTCGGCCATTGCGGCGATGGTCACGGCCGGAGAGAAGCGCATTGAGGAAGTCTGCGTGCTCAGCACTGGCGAGCCGCCGGCGACACCGTGCGGCGGCTGCCGCCAGCGTCTGGCCGAATTTGCCGGACCGGACACGCCAGTGCATATTGGCGGGCCGAAAGGCATCGTCAAAACCTGGCGCATGGACGAATTGCTGCCCGCCGCCTTTGCTTTGCAAGACCAGGATGAAGAGGAATTATGAGTACCGAAATCGACAAGGCCGTTGAATTTGTCCGCGAACGCGTTGGCGCGCAAAAGCGCCTTGGCGTCGTGCTCGGCTCCGGTCTTGGCGGCCTTGCGGATGTCCTGCAAGACCCCATCACCATCCCCTATGAGCAAATCCCGGGCTTTCCCCTTTCCGGCGTGGCCTCCCACGCCGGCGCGGTGATCGCGGGGCACCTGAAGGGCGCCCCCCTGATCCTGCTGGCGGGCCGCTCCCATTATTACGAACATGGCAATGCCCGCGCCATGGCCGTTCCCATCGAGACCCTGAAGGCGCTTGGGGTCGAAACCCTGATCCTGACCAATGCGGCCGGTTCCTTGCGCAAGGACGTGCCGCCAGGGTCCGCATCGCTGATCACCGATCACATCAATTTTTCCGGCGTCAATCCGCTCATCGGCACGCAAGGCAATGAACGCTTTGTCGATCTTTCGGATGCCTATGATCCCGCGCTGTGCGAACGGATTCGCGCAGCCGCCAAAACCTCCGGCGCGGAACTGCATGAAGGGGTTTATGTGTGGTTTTCCGGGCCGAGCTTCGAAACCCCCGCGGAAATCCGGGCCGTGCGCGTACTCGGCGGCGATCTGGTCGGCATGTCCACCGTGCCCGAGGTCATTCTGGCGCGCTATGCCGGCTTGCGCGTCAGCGCGGTTTCGCTGATCACCAATTATGCCGCAGGCATGGAGGCGGAAGAGCTGAGCCATGCCATGACCATGAAGGTGGCCGCCGAAGGCGCCGAAAACATGATGAAACTGTTCACCACCCTCATTGCCGATCTGCACGCCAACCCGCTATAGAATAAACTGACCAAATGGTCAGGTCGGGACTGTTCGCGGCCCCGCGAATGTGCCATGATGGGGCCGAAACCCTGCCGGATCATCGAATGGGCAGGCAGCAAGGCAAGAGGCCAATCCATGGGTGCGGAAATTCATCACCTGGCGACAAACCAGCGCAATCCGGGCGTGGACTTTCATCCCGAATGGGTCGAGAGCATTCGCGTCAACCGTTCGGCGGTGGAGCGCCGCATTGCCACTCTGGCCAGGCGGCGCACGGTGAAGAAAGAGTGGCAGGCGGCCTGGCTGCTCAAGGCTATATCCCTGATCGACCTGACCACCCTGTCCGGCGATGACACACCCGGAAGGGTGCGCCGCCTGTGCGCCAAGGCGCGCCAGCCGGTGCGTGCAGACCTGCTGGAGGCGCTGGGCATGCAGGACGCGCGCCTGACCACGGCGGCGGTCTGTGTGTATCATGAAATGGTCCCCGTCGCCGTCGAAGCCCTCAAGGGCTCCGGCATTCCTGTCGCCGCGGTGTCCACCGGTTTCCCGGCGGGCCTGTCGCCCTTCGAGACCCGGCTGGCGGAAATCCGGGCCTCCGTGGGCGCGGGCGCGGACGAGATCGACATTGTCATCAGCCGCCGCCATGTGCTGCAAGCCAACTGGCGGGCGCTTTATGACGAGGTGGCGGCCTTTCGCGAGGCCTGCGGCGAAGCGCACCTGAAGACCATCCTGGCCACCGGCCAGCTTGGTTCCATGACCAAGATCGCCAAGGCCAGCATGATCTGCATGATGGCCGGGGCCGACTTCATCAAGACGTCCACCGGCATGGAAAAGACCAACGCCACCCAGGAGGTCAGCCTGATCATGCTGCGTATGATCCGCGAATACCTGCGCCAGACCGGCTACAGGATCGGCTTCAAGCCGGCCGGAGGCATTTCCAGCGCCAAGACAGCCCTGCAGTATCTGGCGCTGGTCAAGGAAGAAATGGGCAATGCGTGGCTCAGCCCGCACCTTCTGCGCTTTGGCGCCTCCAGCCTGCTGGGCGATATCGAACGGCAGCTCGAACACTTCGTCACCGGGCGCTACAGCGCCGCCAACCGCCATCCAGTGGGGTAATGCCATGAGCGTTGCAGAGATTTTTGACAGCATGGACTATGGCCCGGCGCCGGAAGATGCCTCCTACGTGTTTGACTGGCTGAAGGCGCACAAGGGCGGCTTTGCCCATTTCATTGGCGGGCAGTGGGTGAAACCCTCGCCGCGTGCGTATTTCGACGACATCAACCCCGCGACCGGCGAAAAACTGGCCAGAATTGCGCAAGGCTCGGCCAAGGACGTGGACGCTGCCGTCCAGGCCGCCTCTGCTGCCCAAAAGGACTGGGCGGCGCTTTCAGGGCATGAGCGGGCCAGGTTCCTCTATGCCCTGGCACGGCTGATCCAGAAGAACAGCCGGTTTCTTGCCGTGCTGGAAAGCCTGGACAATGGCAAGACCTTGCGCGAGACCCGCGACATCGACATTCCGCTGGCGGCCCGGCATTTCTACTATCACGCGGGCTGGGCACAGCTTCTGCGCCAGGAATTGCCGGATTATGAGCCGCTCGGCGTTATCGGCCAGATCATCCCCTGGAACTTCCCCTTCCTGATGCTGGCCTGGAAAATTGCCCCGGCCCTGGCCGCGGGCAATACGGTGGTGCTCAAGCCTGCCGAGTTCACCCCGCTGACAGCGCTTTTCTTCGCCCAATTGTG
>JALWUB010000295.1 GCA_026993275.1 Robiginitomaculum sp.
AGGCCCTAGAGCACTTCCCGAAAAAGCCTGTCCCGGCCCCTGAGCCGGGGATGGGAACCGGTTTTCGGATAAGAAGTGCGGCTAAACAAAAGGATAGAGTGCGGTTTTGATTCAATCAAAACGTGAAGCGCTCTAATTGCCGACGCCGCCGCTCAGGACCAGGGTTGATCCGGCGCTTGCCGAGGCGGATGCGGAGGCGCTGCTTTGGGCGCTGCTGACCTGTTCGCTATAGCGTTCCTGATGGCGCAGGCGGACGATTTTCACGCCGGGGCCGTATTTGCGCAGCAAGGAGCGTTCATTGCAATTGCGCCGGGGTTCCTGCGGCGCGCACACCAACTGCCCGCCAAAGCGGTGCCGCAGGGCTTCGCCACGGGCGCACACCATGGTGGAGGCATGATCATAGCGGCCATGCCCGTCAACATAGCGGCCCAGAGTCACCTGCATGGAGGTTCCGGCCATGCAGCGGAACAATTCGCCATCGAAGTTTTCCGGAACATGCTCGGCCGGATCCGGGCGCGAGGCCGGATGCGGAATGCCCTTGGGGTCAATGCACACGGCGCGCAGCACATAGACATCCTCGACCCAGCGGGTTTTGGTTATGGTCTTGCTTTTGGCCGTGGCAGACGATTCGGCCCCGGCATCCACATTGAGATTGGTAATCACCGTGGGCGGCCTGGCAGGCAGGGAAAATCCGCCGCCGCCGGAGGAGATGATCGAAGAGCCCAGCGTGCTGCCGCCGCCGAAGACAAACCCGCCGCCGCCGGTAAAGCTGTTGCGCACGGCGATGCCGCCCTTGTTGATGAAGACGCTGGGGGTGGAGACGCTGACCGTGGGGCCGCTGACGGAAACCCCGGGAACCCGGACCACATGGTTTTTCGGGCAGTTGCATTCGCCGCCGGCCTGCGCAGCACTGGCGGCCACCAAGGCCGCAGCAACAAGCGCAGAGCCGGTGATTGCGCGTCTGGTCTGGTGATGAGCCGCAATGCCCATTGGCAGGCTCTCCTGGCAAGTTTCCCGTCGGGAACGGATATTGTGCCAACATAGTCAGCAAATGGTTACCAACAGCCTTATGAAATGCCGAAGGAACAATTCCTTAATGCTATCAGGCTATCACGGCCATGATGTCAGGGGGCAAGAGGAATGATTGACAGGCCCGCACCGCTGGATGGACGCCGCAGGCGTATCGTGGCGCGCCTGGCCACGGAGCGCCGCCACAGCCAGCGGGTCAAATTGCCGCTCCCAGGCCGCTATCTGGCCCAGAATGGACGGGAATTTCCCTGCGAGGTCAGTGATATATCGCCTGGCGGCTTGCTAGTGCGCGCTACTCCTTTGCCTGAAACAGGCGAGCGGGTGGTGTTCATGCTGGCCGCGCTGGGGCGGCTGGAGGGCGAGGCCGTGCGCATTGATGCAGACAGTTTCGCGGTGCGCCTGAAGGTGAGCGCGCGCAAGCGCGACCGGCTTGGCGACGAACTGACCTGGCTGCTGAACAGGGATCGCCTTGGGCTCAAGGATGACCGGGCCTGCCGCCGCATCAGGCGGCGCAACAGGGTGTTCGTGCAAACCGCTGACGGCCTCACGTTTACCGCGCGTGCCATAGACGTGTCGATGACCGGCATGGCCATAGAAACGTCCGAGCCGATCCGGCCCGGCGAGCGCATCCGCGTTGGCCGCCTGGATGGCGTCGTTGTCCGCCTTGTGGAGAACGGCATTGCCGTCCGCTTTCTTCCGCCCGAACCGGAACAAGAGACGCCCCGTGATCCGGCCCGGCCAGCGCCGCCGCCTGCAGCGATATGTGATGCGCCGGCAACACCCCCTGTTGCGCAACGGCTTGCAAAGGCGCAGTAACGGGCACGGTGAAGCGGCAGCACAGGATATGGCCCCATGACAGCCCGGCGGGTTTGCATTCACACCGATGGCGCCTGTTCAGGCAATCCGGGCCCTGGCGGCTGGGGCGCCCTGTTGCAATGGAACGGCAATGAGCGCGAACTCAGCGGCGGCGAGGACCAGACCACCAACAACCGCATGGAATTGCGCGCCGCCATAGAAGCCCTGAACGCCCTGAAACGCCCCTGCGCCGTCGATCTTTACACCGATTCCACCTATGTGCGGGACGGCATCACCAAATGGCTGGACGGCTGGAAGGCCAGGGACTGGAAAACCGCGGCCAAAAAGCCGGTAAAAAACGCCGATCTGTGGCGCGAACTGGAAGCGGCCGCATCGCGCCACCAGGTGCGCTGGCACTGGCTCAAGGGCCATGCCGGCCATGAAGGCAATGAACGCGCCGATGCCCTGGCCCGGCAGGGCATGAAAAACTGGCAATGCCAATAGGCCGCCCGGCCTGCGCTGGACAGGTCCATGCCTGATGCGGCACACTGACCCTGGCCGCTCCGGCCAGTGGAGAATGCCATGCAAAGACGCGCCTTTCTTGCCGCCCTGGCCGTGCTCGCCGCCAGCGGCACGCCGGCAGCCGCCAGGGACGGGTTTCTCGAGCGCCTGCTCCGCAGGCTGAACCGCCCGCAAGCGGGCGCAAAACCGGCAAAGGGCCGGAACGGAGCGCAGCATCCTGGCGGGCTTTCCGCCGCAGATGCCAGCCAGGGCCTGCGCCAGGCGCTGCGCATCGGCATTGATGCGGTGACCCGCCAATTGGGCGCCAAGGGCGGCTTTTTCGATGATCCCAAGATCCGCATTGCCCTGCCCAGAACCCTGCGCAAGGCGCGCAAACTGGCCAACCCCCTGGGTCTGACCGGGCCGTTTGATGATCTGCAGGCGCGCATGAACCATGGCGCCGAGGCGGCCATGCCGCAAGGCAGGGCAATCCTGAAACAGGCCGTTGGCAGCATGACCATAGACGATGCGCTGGCCATTGTGCGCGGACCGGACGACAGCGCCACGCAATTCCTGCGCACCCATGCGGGGCCCTCACTGGCCGAAGCGTTCACACCTGTTGTGCGCACGGCGCTGGATCAGTCCGGCGCCATTGACGCAGGCAAAGCCCTGGCCGGGCGTTACAGGCTCGGAGAGTTCGCGGGCCGGGCAGAGGAGAAACTGACCCGCCATGTGGTCAAGGGCGCGCTGAACGGTGTGTTCTACTATCTGGCTGGACAGGAGCGGAAGATCCGCGCCCATCCGGGCGCATATGCCTCGGATCTTCTGGAACGGGTGTTCGGGCGGGTCTGACCCCGATCAGGCAAACAGGTCGTCAATATCGCCCTGATTCAACTGCTCGTCAGAGATTTCGCCATCAAAGAGCGCGTCAATGGCATCCTGCCCCGTGGCCGGGCCGTCAATCTGCGGGCCATTGAGGAGGTTTTCCTTGCGCCACTGGTCCTTTTCGTCAGCCTCTTCCTCGGCATCCAGCACCCCCATGACGGAGGCAAAGCGGCTCACGCGTTCTTCGATATGGGTGAGCGTGGTGACCACCTTGGAGACGCGCTGTCCGGTAATGTCCTGGAACGAGCAGGCCTCGATCATGGCCATCATCTTTTCATCCACCTGGGCCTTGTAATGCTCCAGACTGTCCGGCTCCAGCGCCAGAATGTCCTCGGCCAGGGACATGATGGTTTCGGTGGCCTTTTCCGTGTCGTTGACCACCGCTTCCAGCTCGGCGCCGGCAGTCGGCAGGCGGGCCTCGCGGATGTCATTGGGGCGCAGCGCCGCAATTTCATCGCGGGTGCGGGCGATATATTCGGCGATATAACGGAACTCGCCATGCACGGAGGTGTCGAGCGAGCCAAAGAACAGCTTCATGGCTTCGACCAGATTTTCGGCCAGGCCCAGCACCTCCATCAGGCGCGGGTCGTCAAGGTCGGTGGACTTGATGTCATCAAGCGCCGCGCGGATTTTGCTGGCTACGTCTGTGGCGGGCATGGCTGTTCTCCAAATCTGACTTAAAAATCACCGATGACAGACGCCATTTTCGCCTTCAGCGTGGCAGCGTTGAACGGTTTGACGATATAGTTGTTGACCCCCGCGCGCTTGGCGGCGATGACATTCTCGGTCTTCGATTCCGCCGTGATCATGATGAAGGGTGTGCCCTTGAGCTTGTCATCGCTGCGCACCTGCTTGAGCAGCTCATAACCGGTCATGGGCTCCATGTTCCAGTCGGAAATGACCAGGCCAAAGCGGTTGCCGCCCTGCATTTTCTGCAAGGCTTCCTGACCGTCAGCGGCCTCTTCCACATTATTGAATCCCAGTTGTTTCAGAAGGTTGCGGATGATCCGGATCATCGTCTTGTAATCATCTACAACCAGTATGGGCATCGCCATATCGACTGCCATTCTTCACTCCATGCACCTTTGGCCCTTCGGGGCGTCAATATTCCACCTGCCGTCTTGTGTGCGGCATGCGTTAACATAAACAGGCATTGTGAAGACAGGGTTAAAGCCTGCCGCGAAAATGCCGCGGTTTGCAGAGCGCCCGCATCCTGCCGTTCGCACCCTCCGGTTGTCCCGCCCGCTTGACCTCCGTGAAAACCTTGCTTGGCAGAGCGATGCGCCGATTGTAGGGTGCCGCCTTCGCTCAAGAGAGGGGCACGCCAAACATGACACAGACCGCCGCCGATCCCCGCCATGGGTATTATCTGGAAGACCTTGCCGTCGGCATGGCCCATGAAGTCAGCCACACGGTCAGCGAACGCGATGTCGAGGACTTCGCCCGCATTTGCGGCGACTACAATCCCATCCACATGGATGAAGCCTATGCGGCGCAAACCCCCTTTGGCGGCCGCATCGCCCATGGCGCCC
>JALWUB010000296.1 GCA_026993275.1 Robiginitomaculum sp.
AACTGCGCCACCACCAGGAAATAGATCCCCATCAGCGCCACCATGAAGGCCGCGCCCATGTCGCGGAAGGTCACATAGGTGATTTCCCATTCGCCATCCCAGAGCACCGAGACCTGGCTTTCATCCTCGGGCTGGCCATGCAGACGCACCCGGGGCACGGCACCGCCGGTTATGGCGCTCCAGTCAAAGTCCTTGATGCGCTGGCCGATTGCCGCCATGCCATAAATCGGCGCCTCATAGCGCCCGGCCATGTCGCCCATGACCATTTCGGCAAAACGGCCATCACGGCGGAAAATCGGCCAGGAACCGGGTTCGTTGCGCAGGCGCACGACATCGCCAAGCTCGACAATATCGCGCCCGCCGGGAATGGCGTTGGCCGGCACCGGCGTGGACAGGATGCGTTCGGAGGGCGTCAGGTCGCGCCGCGGCAGGCGCAAGGTGATCTGCGCCGGGTCCCGGCCCTCGCCACGCCAGGAATAGCCCACCGTGCGGCCGTTCATGAGCAGGTTGATGGTATCGTAAATGTCGCTTTGCTCGACCTTGAAGAACTCGGCGCTGTCCTCGTCAATGGCAATGTGCAGGCGCGGCGCGCGCGCCCCCATGCTGTCGTCCACATCGACGATATAGGGCACATCGCGATACATCTGCTCGATGGCGCGGGCGGCAGCACGGCGGGAAGGCGCATCGGGGCCATAGACCTCGGCCAGCAAGGTGGCGATCACCGGCGGCCCCGGCGGGATTTCCACCACCTTGACCGAAGAGCCCGGCGGCAGCGCCAGCCCCTTGAGCGCCTCGCGCGCCTGCAGGGCGATGGCGTGGCTGGTGCGCTTGCGCTCGCCCTTGGGGGTGAGATTGATCTGCAAGTCGCCCAGTTCCGGCGTGTTGCGCAAATAGTAATGGCGCACCAGGCCATTGAAATTGAACGGCGCCGCGGTGCCGGCATAGGCCTGCATGGAGGTCAGTTCGGGAATGTCCTTGAGGCGCGATGCGGCGTCGAACAGCACCCGCTCGGTGCGCTCCAGCGAGGCCCCCTCGGGCAGATCGACCACCACCTGAAACTCGGACTTGTTGTCAAAGGGCAGCAATTTGACGGTGACACTGCGGGTCGCGAACAGGGCCAGCGAAGCCAGGGTCAGCACCCCGGTCACGCTCAGAAAGATCACCGCGCGCCGTTTCGGCCCCAGCAGCGGCCGGGCGATGCGCTGATAAAGCCGCCCCAGCGGCCCGACGCCAACATCATGGGCCAGTTCGCTGGCGCTTTCGCGGCTGGCCACCTTGCGCATCAGCCAGGGCGTAATGGTCATGGCGACAAAGAAGGAGAAGATCATCGCCGCCGATGCCACCGCCGGGATCGGCGCCATATAGGGGCCCATCAGGCCCGAGACAAACAGCATCGGCAACAGGGCGGCGACCACGGTCAGGGTGGCGACAATGGTCGGATTGCCGACCTCGGCCACCGCCTCGATGGCTGCCTGGGTGCGGCTGCGGTCGTCCTTCATGGCCCAGTGCCGGGCAATGTTCTCGATCACCACGATGGCGTCATCGACCAGGATGCCGATGGAGAAGATCAGCGCAAACAGGCTGACCCGGTTGATGGTGTAGCCCATCATCTTGGCGGCAAACAGGGTCAGCAGAATCGTTGTGGGGATGATCACGAACACCACCGCACCCTCGCGCCAGCCGATCACCAGGGTCACCAGAATGACAATGGACAGCGTCGCCAGGGCCAGGTGAAACAGCAATTCATTGGCCTTCTCATTGGCGGTCTGGCCATAATCGCGGCTGATGGTGACCTCGACGCCCTGCGGCACCAGCTGGCCGCGCAACAGTTCCAGCCGGTGGCGGATGTGCTGCGCCACCACCACCGCATTGGCCCCCTTGCGCTTGGCAATGGCGATGGAAACCGCCGGGCGCGGCGTGAACCCGCCCGCCTTGTCAAAGTCCCACACCCGCGCGTCCTTCAACTGCCCGCCGACCACGACAGAGGCGACATCATTGACATAGACCGGGCGGCCGTCGCGGGCGCTGAGCAGCAGCAGGCCAATGTCGGGAACGCCATGCAGGCCCTGTCCGGCGCGCACCGTCAGGCTGTGGTCATTGATGCGCACCCGCCCGGCCAGAAACGAGCGGTTGGCGCCTTCGATCTTGGCCGCCAGCTGTTGCAGGGTGATGCCATAGAGCGACAGCTTTTCCGGGTCCGGCTCAATGCGGATCTGGTCGGCACGGCCGCCGGTGATGAAGCTCAGGCCGATATCGTCAGTCTTGACCAGTTGCGCCCGCAGCTCGTCGGCGATCTTGTAGAGCGCGTTGTCGTTCCAGCGCTCCTCCTCGCCCGGCCTGGCCGCCAGGGTCACGACCACGATGGGCACGTCATTGATGCCGCGCCCGACAATCAGCGGCTCGGGAATGCTGACCGGGATGCGGTCCATATTGGCGCGGATCTTTTCGTGCACGCGCAAGATCGCGTCATCCGCATCGGTGCCGACCAGGAAGCGCGCCGTCACCAGCGCGCCGTCATCACGGGTCGAGGAATAGATGTGCTCGACCCCGTCAATGCCCTTGAGAATGGTCTCCATGGGCTTGGTCACCAGTTCCACCGCATCGGTGGCTTTCAGCCCGGTGGCCTGAATGTGCACATCGACCAGCGGCACGCTGATCTGCGGCTCTTCCTCGCGCGATATGGTGAACAGGGCAATCAGCCCCAGGGCGATCGCCGCCAGCAGCAGCAATGGCGTCAGCGGCGAGCGGATGAATTGCGCGGTCAGCGCGCCCGACAGGCCAAGTTTTGGAGGCGCGGCGCTCATGGGGCAACCAGCTTGTCGCCATCGCTCAGGCCAGAGAGAATCTCCAGCGCCGGCACTGTCTTGCCGTCCACCTCCATGGCCGTCGCCAGGCCGCGCTGCACCACCACATCGCGCGGCCCGTCCGCTGTCTGCAGCCGCACATAGTCAACGCCAAAACGGGTACTGACATAGCGCGCAGGCACCAGGATGCGCGCGCGCTTGCCGGTGGAGAGCCAGGCGCGCACCCGCTCGCCGACGAAATAGCTGCCCAGGCCCTGCACCTGCGCATCGGCAAGCACGCGGCCATTGCTGATGTGCGGATAGACCTTGACGATGGTGCCGGTATGGCTGGCCGAGCCGTCAATGAGCGACTCGTCCACACGCACCGGATCGCCGGTGTGCATGAAGCGCGCATGGCGCTCCGGCAGGGCCAGGCGCAGGATGAAATTCTCCGCCGCGATCAGCGCCAGGGTCTCGCCGGGCAGCACCACCTCGCCGGTCGCCACCGGCACGTCTAGCACCCGCCCCGAGGCCGGGGCCAGCACCTTGCCCTCGCTGACCTGCTGGGCCAGCACATTGCGGTCGGCGCGGGCGGACTTGAGCTGGTTGCTGACCACATTGTCAGCGGTGACGGCATCATCCAGGCGCGACTTGGGAATGATGCCGCGCTTGAACAGGTCGCGGGCGCGCCTGAGTTCGGTATCGGCGTTTTTCTTTTGCGCCGCCAGGGCCTTGATGCGCGCATTGACCGACTGGATGCGCAGGGCCAGCTTGTCATCGGTGACCACGGCAATGACCTGGCCCGCCTTGACCTGATCGCCCTCCGTGACGGCAAGCTCGGCCACCGTGCCCGGAATGCGCGCCCGCGCCGGTGTGGTTTTCAGGCTCTGCACCTTGCCGAACACCGCCTTCTGGTCCGCCGCCTGCACCGTCCTGACCGTGAAGACCGGTGCCTTTTGCGCCCAGGCCGGCGCGGCCAGAAGCACCAAACAGGCCAGCACGCCCGGCGCCTTGCGAAATCTCGAAGCCAGCATGGCAAGCCCTCCCAGTTGCGGCCACATCTCTCATTACCGGATTCGGATGCCCCTGTCTTTTATATTAGTTGTTTCTAATATGAAAGAGGTGCCCTGTTTTCCAGACCCCAGCGCCGCCTGGCCAGGGCCGCAAGTATTGTGGTATCTCCATACCTCTTTATAATGTGCTGGTTTTTATGACAAATTTCTGCACAATGGGTTTGACCGCGGCCCCTGATGCGGCTATAGCGCCCCATCGCCAGCGCCGGGACCCCGTCCGCGCGCTGCAAAACAAACAGGATTGCACCATGAAAACCTTTTCCGCAAAACCGGCGGAGGTCGAAAAGAAATGGATCCTCATTGATGCCAACGGCGCCGTGGCCGGCCGCCTGGCATCTTTTGTGGCCATGCGCCTTCGCGGCAAGCACCGCCCGGATTACACGCCGCATGTGGACTGTGGCGACAATGTCATTGTCATCAATGCCGAAAAGCTCGTCTTCACCGGGCGCAAGCGCGACAACAAGAAGCATTACTGGCATACCGGCCACCCGGGCGGCATCAAGGAGCGCACAGTCGGCAACATTCTCGACGGCCGCTTTCCCGAACGCGTGCTGAGAAAGGCCGTGCAGCGCATGCTGCCGCGCGAAAGCCCGCTGGCGCGCAAGCAATTGTCCAACCTGAAAATCTACGCCGGGGACACCCATCCCCATGACGCGCAAAAGCCGGAAAAGATCGATTTCTCCGCGCTGAACCCCAAAAACACCAGGAGCGCCTGATGGCTGACGAAATCCGTTCACTGGAAGACCTCAAGGCCGGCATGCAAAATGCCGCCGCGGCCGTGATTGAAGAGGCGGCGGAGATCATCGAAGAGGTTGCCGAAGCCGTTGCGCTGCCGGAACCCAAGATCGACGACCTTGGCCGCGCCTA
>JALWUB010000297.1 GCA_026993275.1 Robiginitomaculum sp.
GTGTGGCCGCGTCGGGCACCATGTTCACCCTGTTCGTGTTCTACGAGGCGCTGACGCTTTCGACCTATCCGCTGGTGACCCATAATGGCGATGCGGCGGCGCGGCGCGGCGGGCGCATCTATCTCTCCATCCTGATGGGCACGTCGATCGGCCTGTTCCTGCCCGCGGTGATCGCCACCCAGGTGCTGACCGGCACCACTGCCTTTGCCCCCGGCGGCATTCTGGCGGGCAGCGTCACCCCGGCGCTGGCCAGCGTGCTGCTGCTGCTTTACGCCTTCGGCATCAGCAAGGCGGCGCTGATGCCGGTGCATGACTGGCTGCCCAATGCCATGGTCGCGCCAACCCCGGTGAGCGCCTTCCTGCACGCGGTGGCGGTGGTCAAGGCGGGTGTGTTCACCATGCTGAAACTGTCCGTATACATTTTTGGCCTCGACTTCATGCGCACCGTGCCGGCGGCGCACTGGCTGGCCTGGATCGCGGCGATCTCCATCGTGCTGGCCTCTCTCATTGCCCTGGGCAAGGACAATCTGAAGGCCCGGCTGGCCTATTCCACCGTCAGCCAGCTGTCCTACATCACGCTGGGCGCGATGATCGCCACGCCGCTGGCGGCCATGGGCGCGGCGCTGCACATCATCACCCATGCCTTTGGCAAGATGACCCTGTTCATGTGCGCCGGGGCGATCTACACCGCGCGCCACATCACCACGGTCAGCGGCGTGCGCGGCCTGGGCAAGTCCATGCCGCTGGTGTTCATCGCGTTTTTCGTCGCCGCCCTGTCCATTATCGGCCTGCCGCCGCTGGCGGGCGTGTGGTCGAAACTGCTGTTGATGATGGGCTCCACCGATCCGGCCAACCGGGTCTTTATCGGCGCCCTGGTGCTGTCTTCGCTGCTCAATGTCGGTTATCTGATCCCGGTGCCGCTGAAAGCCTTCTTCAGCAAGGCCCCCGAGGGCGAACAGGCCGCCGCGCCGCCGCCGCGCCTGACCGTGTGGCCGCCGCTGTTGACGGCCGCAGGCACCATCATCCTGTTTTTTGCCATCGGGCCGATTCTCGATTTTCTGCGCCCGGTTTTTGAAAGCGGAGGCCTGTCATGAGCGCTGCCAAGACACCGCGCAAACCCGCTGGCGGAAAACAGCCCGCGCCCAGGCGCAAGCCCGCTAGGGACGAGGCCGTGCATCCGGCGGCGCGGCCGTTCCTGTGGCTGCTCAGCGATGGCGTGCGCAAGGGCTTCATGTATGTGGTTGGCCTCGGCGCCCTGGTTTTCATTGGCCTGGATTTTGTCATTCCCCGCCATGCGCATTTTGGCTTTGAGGCATGGAAGGGCTTTTTTGCCGTTTTCGGCTTTCTCGCCTTCTCCTTCGTGGTGCTGGCGGGCTGGCCGCTGCGGGCCCTGACCGGCAGGCCGGAAGACTATTACCCG
This sequence comes from Robiginitomaculum sp., assembly GCA_026993275.1. Classification (GTDB taxonomy): domain Bacteria; phylum Pseudomonadota; class Alphaproteobacteria; order Caulobacterales; family Maricaulaceae; genus Robiginitomaculum_B. The sequence continues at coordinate 1,421 of JALWUB010000297.1, forward strand.
GAGAGCCGCGAAGATGACTGAGCTTCTCTCTTCCCCCTTCAATCCCGCCTGGGCGATTCTGGCCGCCGGGCTGTTGATCGCGCTCTTGCCCTGGCACCAGGGCCGCAAGGCGCTGATGCTGGCCGGGCCGGTGGTGGCGCTGGTCCTGTGGCTGAAAATGAATGCCTTTGGCAGCTATGAGCATGTGCAGATCGACAGTATCGGCGCGGCCCTGACCGCGTTTCGCTTTGACGGCCTGAGCCGCATCTGGGGCCTGGTGTTCATCATTGCGGCCTTCCTGAACGCGCTTTACGCCCTGCACGAGCGCGACTGGGTGCAGGACGCCATGAGCGTGCTGTATGGCGGCGCCGCCATGGCGGCGGTGTTTGCCGGCGATCTCATCACCCTGTTCATCTTCTGGGAGATCACCGCCTTTACCTCGGTCTTTCTGATCTGGCGCACCGGCACCGCGGCGGCGCGCAATGCCGGTCTGCGCTATCTGGTCATGCATGTGGGCTCCGGCGTCCTGCTGCTGGCCGGCGCGGTCTTGCTGCATGCGCAGACGGGCTCGTGGGCCTTTGGCCATATCGGCCTGGAAGCGGGCCTGGCCGGGTGGCTGATCTTCATCGGCTTTGGCATCAAGGCGGCGTTTCCGCTGCTCCACACCTGGCTGGAAGACGCCTATCCCAAGGCCACCATCAGCGGCGCCGTGGTGCTCTCGGCCTTTACCACCAAAATGGCCGTCTATGCCCTCGCGCGCGGCTTTGCCGGGACCGAGATGCTGATCTATATCGGCGCGGTGATGACGGCCTTTCCGGTGTTTTTCGCCGTTATCGAGAACGATCTGCGCCGGGTGCTGTCGTTTTCCATCAACAACCAGCTCGGCTTCATGGTCGTCGGCATTGGCGTGGGCACGGCAATGGGCGTCAATGGCGCGGCAGCGCACGCTTTCGCCGATGTCATCTTCAAGGCGCTGCTGTTCATGAGCATGGGCGCCGTGCTCTTGCGCACCGGCACCACCAAGGCCTCGGAACTGGGCGGGCTGTTCCGCTCCATGCCGTTTTCGGCGCTGTTCTGCCTCATTGGCGCAGGCTCCATTTCGGCCTTTCCCTTCCTCTCGGCCTTTGTCACCAAATCGCTGATTCTGGCCGCGGTGGCCGATGAGGGGCACTGGGTCGTGTGGCTGGTGCTGGTGTTTGCCAGCGCCGGGGTGCTGGAGCATGCGGGCATCAAGATCCCGTATTTCTCCTTTTTCGCCCACGACCGGGGCTGGCGGGTCAAGGAAGCGCCATGGAACATGCTGGCGGCCATGGGGCTTGCCTCCTTCTTGTGCATTTTCATTGGCGTCAACCATCAATGGCTTTATGCGCTGATGCCGTTCGGCAATGATTTCGAGCCCTATACGCCCGGCCATATCGTCGGCCAGATGCAGCTCTTGCTGGCAGCGATCTTCGCCTTTGCCCTGCTCATGCGCCTGGGCTGGTATCCTGCCGAAAAACGCATGACCATCCTCGATGTGGACTGGTTCTGGCGCAAGCCGGGCAAGGCCTTCGTCCAATGGCTCTATGCCATCAGCGCCCGCCTTTGGGCGCAATTCATGCGCGGGCTTGGCTGGGTGGCGGACCAGGGCTCGTCCATGCTGGCGGCCACGCTCAGCCCCGGCGGGTCCCTGAGCCGCTCCCTGCCCGCGGGGATCCTGGCGGCTGTGACGGCCGCCGTGCTGACCCTGGCCCTGCTGGCAGTTTACATGGCCCGATAGACTTTTCGGCTTGGCATCACATTGCAAAACCTGAACCTTTACGGCTGTGCCACCCTGTTGCGGCCATTATGGTTTGTGTATAAAAGCAGTTACTGCCTGTAATACTTGATTGTAATTTGGGTTAAGGCCTGCTAACAGAGTGAATGCGTTCACTCAAACGGTGAGAATCACTATGACAGAATCATCAGCCATGACTGAAATGGCCGTCGATATTGTCGCCGCCTATGTCGGCAACAATTCCGTCGCGGCCAGTGAACTTCCGGATATCATCCGCAGTGTCTACAGCGCCCTGCATGCCGCGGAGGCCGAAAGCAATGCGCCGCCGCAGCCGCCGCAAAAACCCGCCGTTTCGCCGCGGCGCTCGGTCACGCCGGACTACATCATCTGCCTTGAGGATGGCGGCAAGTTCAAATCCCTGAAACGGCATTTGTTCGCCAAATACGGCATGACGCCAGACGAATACCGGGCCAAATGGGGGCTGCCGTCCGATTACCCCATGGTGGCGCCAAACTATGCCGAAGCGCGCTCGAAACTGGCCAAGAAAATGGGACTGGGACGCGGCAAGGGCCGTGACAAGGCCAAATCCAAATAACGCATTCTGGTTTCTCTGACCGCATCAAGGCCCGGGCAGTGCGTCCGGGCCTTTTGTGTGCGCCAGGCAAGCTCTGCGCGAAGTGGATAGATGAATGCCCTCTCTTCCCCCGCCTGCGAAGGACGTGGCCGTGCAGTCTGAAAGGGCAGGGCCCCCTTCATGGTTCGACAGGCCACCATGAGGATGCCGGACATGCTACGCGTAGTTCCGTCTCCCCGGTGAGGAGAAGGTCAGAGCCTGCCCCGGCGAAGGCCGGGGTTGAGGGGGTGCTGACGCTGAAAATGAAATCCAGACCGGGGGCAAATCCTGCAAGCCTGGCACCCTCACCCCAACCCTCTCCCCACCGGGGAGAAGGAGTCCCGCCGCATGGCTTGGGCCATGGCCTGCATGTCCTGTTTTGCGGGTGAGCGGGCCAAGGGCCAGGCCATGTGCAGGCCAGTTTCGGACACAAAGGCGCCAGTCCGGGGCAGCAGCAAGCCACTTCGGGCCATAGCAAGCCATGGGATGCGGGGATAAGGCTGCTCCTGTCCCCGCTTCTGCGCACAAGCGCATAATCAGGGTGTGCAGGGCCGTCACAGACGGCCCTGCACACGCGAATGAGATTGTGAATCAAGGCGCTGTTACAGCTTTGCGCCCCTACAGCGGCGTAAGGGGTGCTCTTGTGTGCGCATTTCACATTCCCTGAAATCCCTTTGCAGAACCGCCAACAACACCCTATCCCACGGGAACATGCAAAGGCGGTTTTGGAAAACCGGGAAAGGTGGCAGGCGGCTTACGCCCGGGCCGCCATCACGGCCGGTTGCGCATCGGCACTGCCGTGGGAGGGGTTTTGCGACTGGGCTGGCGCCAGGCCCTGCATGATCATGCGGTTGATGTCGATCAGCGGCTCGATATCGGCGCCGTCGCGGATCACCTTGACGGAATGCTTTTCCACGAAAATGGCCA
>JALWUB010000298.1 GCA_026993275.1 Robiginitomaculum sp.
CCGCGCCAGCGCCTTGGCCTGAAGGCGCTGATCGGGGTCAGCGCCAGCACCGCGGCATTCAGGGGGATCACCGGGCCATGGGCAGAGAGATTGTAGGCGGTGCTGCCCGCTGGCGTGGACAACAGCACCCCGTCGGCAACCAGTTCGTCAAGGCGCACCTTGCCATCCACGGAAATCCTGATCTTGGCGCTCTGGCCAGTCTGGCGCAACAGCGACACCTCATTGATGGCCAGTGCATCGAACGGTTTGCCGTTCACGGTCTTGCCGGTCATGCGCAGCGGGCGGATTTGCGCGCGCTCGGCCGTTTCCAGGCGCTCGATCAGGCCATCTTCCCGGTATTCGTTCATCAGAAAGCCGACAGAGCCGCAATTCATGCCAAACACGGGCCGCGGGTTTTCTATGGTCTTGTGCAGGGTTTCCAGCATGAACCCGTCGCCGCCCAGGGCGACGATCACATCGGCCTCATCAACGGGAACCTGGCCATAACGCCTGGTCAGGCGCTCCAGCGCGGCGCGCGCATCAGGCCGTTTTGCCGCGCTGAACGCGATCTTGTGCGCGATTTTCGCCGAATGTGCCATGCGCTCCCGTCGTGCAAAACGCAGGGCAAGTCAAGCATTGCGGCCCAATAATCTCAAGGCAACAGCAGCGGCCGCAGGCGAATGATTGCTGAATGCGGACGCCGCCTTGCTGCCATCCTTGCCGGCAATTGGCGGCACCTTGCGCCCGGCCGCCTGCATGGCGGCATGAATGACGGGAAAGACACTGCGGTCCATGCGCGCCGCGCGGCAGGCCAGCGCCAGCGCATACAGCGGATCATGGCGCAAGGCGCTGCGCATCTGCCTGACGCCGACCCCGGAGAGCCGCGCCATGGCATGTTCGAACACGGCAAATTTCTTGTCGTTCAGCGCCTTGATGACAAAAGACGAGGTCAGGCGGTCCGAACGCGCCAGCTTGTCCACCAGGCGCTTGGCCGCGTCCTCCAGCTTTTGATCCGGGGTCTGCGGCTTGTCCTTTTTCTTCTCGGCAATGGCCTGCCTGACCACATCCGACAAATGCGTTTCGTCAATCTTGAAGCGGGCCGCGATCTTGCGGCGCAGGGCGTCGTCGGAATAGGCAAACAGCGAGGGCACGAGACTGCGCGGCATGTCATTGCGCAAGACCAGCTTGTGGCGCAGCGCTTCCACCCGCCGTGACACCCGCACACAGCTTGCAAAGCCCTGCATGCTCAGGCTGGCACTGCCGTTTTCAATCACCGCGATCAGCACTTGCGGCTCATCATGCCGCACCAGGGCGTCGGTGACGGCCTCGCTGATATGCGCCCGTTGGGCAATCAGGACGCGGTGATCCGTGCCCATCCTGTTGGCCAGGTCAATCATGTCCTCGTCCTTGAGCACCGGGCTGAAGCTTATCACCGGCTTGGCAATCGACGGCAGGTCGCTGGCAATGGTTGCAATCAGCGGGTGCGCTGCCCAGGCGACCTTGCACAGCTTTTGCGCCAGCGCCTCCCTGGTCTCCTCGGCAGCACGCGGGTAGATGACCAGCATGATCTCGCTGACCGCGGCGTCGGTGGCGGCATCTTCCAGCGGCGCAAGAGCACACAGGGAGCCCAGCGCGATCAGCAATTCGTCGCGGTGCTGCGGGGCGTTGGAGCGGGCCAGACGCGCCAGGTCAGACATTTTGAATTGTGAAGACAGACCCACGGCAAAACCCAATCGCTACAGGCTGCAATCTTCCTCACAAGTTCATTTAATCCGCGTTAACACCGGCAAGCCTGGCTGCGATTGTTTGACGCAGGGGCCGTGTTTTCGCACAATGCGCCATGCTGCGCGCGTCTGCAAAGCCCAGGCCATGCCCGGCGGCCCCGTGGGTGTCCGCCCTCCTGCTTTTGGCCGCGGCCCATCCGGTCTTCGCAGGCGCCTGGCCGATGCCCGCGGGCCATGGCCAGAGCATCACCACGCTGACCTGGCAGGGCGGGCACCGCGGTTTCGATGCGCGCGGCAAGGCCAGGATTGATCTGGGCTTTCAGAAATTCGAAAGCGCCATCTTCGTCGAATACGGATTGACAGAACGCTGGACCCTGGTGGTACGCCCGGCGGCGCAGACGGTGCGCTTGCGCACGCAAGGCACGGTGGACGAGGCCCGGGGCTATGGCGCTTCCGAACTGTCCCTGCGCCGGGCGCTGCCGGGGCGCGGGAAATGGGTGTTGGCGGTTCAGGCCGGGCTGTTCATTCCCGGCAATGTCGAAAACGGCTTTGACAAGCCGCTGGGCGAAAGCGGCCTGGACTGGGAGGCGCGGCTGCTCGCCGGGCGCCCCTTGCGGATCGGGCGCCGCCAGGCCTTCACCGATGTGCAACTGGCCTGGCGCCAGCGCGCGCGCGAGGCCGGCAACGAGATCCGCCTGGACACCACGCTCGGCCTTTCCCTCTCCCGGCGCATGCAGCTTCATCTGCAAGGCTTCACCCTCATCGGCCGGCCCTCGCCCAGCCCCGGCGTGCGCACGATCGACAGCATCAAGGGCCAGGTCAGCACGCTGTGGTTCTTCAAGAACGGCCAGGGGCTGCAGCTTTCGGTGTCCCAGGCGCTGGCCGGCCGCAATGTGGTGCGCGACCGCGGCGTGACGCTGGGCTGGTGGCGGCGGTTCTGATGCCTTTGTGCGGCTTGCCGCATGCTGTTAAAACGCTACAAGCACAAGCGGGCGAATCTGCTGCAAGGGAAACGGTAATGGGCGCTGGCACAGTCATCATCGGGGCGGGGCATGGCGCCGGGCAGGCGGCGGCCAGCCTGCGCCAGCTTGGCTACAAGAACCCCATCATCCTGCTCGGCGATGAAGACTATCCGCCCTATCAGCGCCCGCCGCTCTCCAAGGCCTGGCTGGCGGGCGAGCAGAGCGTGCAGGACATCCTGTTCAAGCCGGAAATCTTCTGGGAACAAAACGGCATTGCCATCAGGACCGGCTGCCCGGTCACCGCCATTGACCGCAGCGCCAGGGAGGTGGTGTGCGCCGACGGCACGCGCCTGCCCTGGGCGCATCTCGTTATCGCTACCGGCGGCCATGCGCGGCGGCTGCAGTGCCCGGGCGGGGACCTGCCCGGCGTGCAGGTCCTGCGCACCCTGGCGGACGCCACGGCGCTGAGCAAGGCCATGCAGGAGGGCCGGCGGCTGGTAATCGTTGGCGGCGGCTATGTTGGCCTTGAGGTGGCCGCGACGGCACGCAAGCGCGGCCTTGAGGTCACCGTGCTGGAAGCCGAGGAGCGGGTTCTGGCCCGGGTCGCGGGCGAAGCGGTGTCCCGCTTTTTCGAGACCCTGCACCGCAATCATGGCGTCACCATCCGCACCGGCGCCCTGGCGCAGGGCTTTGATGGCGGCACACGGCTTGCGGGCGTGCGTCTTGACGATGGGCACGTGCTGCCCGCCGACCTCGCGCTGGTGGGCATTGGCCTGGTGCCCAATGACGATCTCGCCGCCGCCGCCGGGCTGGCCTGCGATAACGGCATTGTGGTGGATGCGTATTGCCGCACAGAGGATCCGGATATTTATGCCATTGGCGATGTCACCCGCCACCCCAGCGCGCTGTATGGCCGCAGCTTGCGGCTTGAATCGGTGCATAACGCGCTGGAACAGGCCAAAACCGCCGCCATGGCCATCATGGGGCGCGAAAAGCCCTATGACCAGGTGCCCTGGTTCTGGTCGGACCAGTATGACGTCAAGCTGCAGATCGCCGGGATTTCCCAGGGCTATGACGAAACCCTGCTGCGCGGCACGCCGGAGAACAACAGTTTCGCCGTGTTCTATTTCCGCAAGGGCGCCCTGATTGCCTGTGACGCCATCAACGCCCCGCCGGAATACATGGCGGCGCGCATGATGATTGCCCAGGGCAAGACCCCGGACCGCGCCCGGCTGGCCGATCCCGGCGTGCCCATGAAAGAGATCATGGCCGGGGCGTCTTGAGTGTTATAGGTTAGTTTTTGCCTGTTTTTTTCAATATAATTTCGAAAAGCCCAAATGTGTCATCCCGGAAAAACGCCAGTTTTATCCGGGACCCATCGTGCCGTGCCACCCCATGGACCCCGGATATTTTCTGCGAAAATTCCGGGGTGGCACAGGGGTCAAAGATATAACGCCAACCCTTCAAGCGCCTTGCCCGTCCTTGTCCTCCCCGCCCACCTTGTGCGCCAGGGCGGCGGCCATGAACGGATCGAGATCGCCATCCAGCACCGCGCCGGTATTGGAGGTTTCCACGCCGGTGCGCAGATCCTTGACCATCTGGTAGGGCTGCAGCACATAGGAGCGGATCTGATGGCCCCAGCCGATTTCGGACTTCGAGTCCGCTTCCGCCTGGGCTTCGGCCTCGCGCTTTTCCAGTTCGCGCTCATAGAGGCGGGCGCGCAGCATGTCCCATGCGGTGGCCCTGTTCTTGTGTTGCGAGCGGTCATTCTGGCACTGCACGACGATGCCGGTGGGGATATGGGTCAGGCGCACCGCCGAATCGGTCTTGTTGATGTGCTGGCCACCGGCGCCGCTGGCCCGGTAGGTGTCGGTGCGCACATCCTTTTCGGCAATGTCGATCTCGATGCTGTCATCGATCACCGGATAGACCCAGACAGAGGCAAAACTGGTATGGCGCCGGGCGCTGGAATCAAACGGGGAAATGCGCACCAGCCGGTGCACGCCCGATTCGGTCTTGGCCCAGCCAAA
>JALWUB010000299.1 GCA_026993275.1 Robiginitomaculum sp.
TTCAGCACGGTCATCAGCACCTGCACACCGGCGGCCTCGCCGACGCCGCGCATGTTGATGGCCGTCAGCACCCAGATGATGGCGATGGCGGTGCCGGCCTGGGTCAGCGGGCTGCGGCCCAGCGCCGGAACGAGCGCGCCCATATAGCCGGCAAAGGCGACACTGATGGCGGCAATGGCGAAGATGACGCTGAACCAATACCCCCAGCCAACGATGAAACCCGGCAGGTCGCCAAAGGCGTCGTGGGCATAGGCATAGGGGCCGCCCGAGCGCGTGGTGCGGCTGGCCAGGCGGCCGAGAATGAGGGCAATGAGAATGGCGCCGCCACTGGTCAGCAGCCAGCCTGCAAAGGCCAGGCCGCCATAGGGCGCGAGCACGGCGGGCAACAGGAAAATGCCCGAGCCGATCATCACCCCCGTGGTCAGGGCCCAGACCTTCCAGAAGCCCATGCTGGCCCGTGCCGGCGGTGTGCCTGCATCCGCCATCAGGGCAGCAGGCGGCGCAGGGGATTGCGGTCGCGCAAGATCACATGGGCGGCATTGTGCCCCGGCGCGCCGGTGACGCCGCCGCCCGGATGGGTGCCGGAGCCGCACATGTACAGCCCCTTGAGAGGACCGCGGTAATGGCCATGGCCCAGCACCGGCCGCGCCGCCCAGAGCTGGTCCAGGCTCATATGGCCATGAAAAATATCACCGCCGATGAGGCCGAACTTGTCTTCCAGCCCCTTGGGCGAAAGCCGGGTCTGGGCGATGACGGAGGCGCGAAAGCCCGGCGCATGGCGCTCGACCGTATCGAGAATGGTGTCTGCCGCGTCCTTTTCTTCGTCATCCCAGTTCCGGCCATCGGGCAGGACCGGCGCGAATTGCTGGCAGAACAGGCTGGCCACATGCTGGCCCGGCGGCGCCAGGCTGCCATCGACCAGCGATGGGATCAGCATTTCCACGATTGGCGCCCGTGACCAGCCGTGCGCGCGCGCATCCTGATAGGCGCGGTCCATGTAATCCAGCGTCGGCGCCAGAATGATGCCGCTTTTCAGGTGGTCGCCGGGCTCTGGCAGGCAGGTAAAGCGCGGCAGTTCCGAGAGGGCCACATTCATGCGAAAGGTGCCGGACCCGGCTTTGAAGCCCCGGATTCTCTTGCGGAAATCCGGCGGCAAGTCTGCGGCATCCATGAGGCGCTCATAGAGCAGTTTCGGCCCCACATTGGCGATTACGCGCGGCGCAAAGATCTCTTCGCCGCTTTCCAGCCTTGCCCCGGCAGCCCGGTCGCCATCCACCAGCACGCGGGCAACGGGGCTTTCAAGGTCGATCTGCACGCCCTGTTCGCGGCAGGCCTGCGCCATCATCTGCGTGATCGCGCCCATGCCGCCGATGCAATGGCCCCAGGCGCCCTTCTTGCCATTGACCTCGCCAAAGACGTGATGCAGCAGCACATAGGCAGATCCCGGCGTGTCCGGGCTGGCATAATTGCCGACCACCGCATCAAAGCCGAAGGCCGCCTTGACCGCCTCGCTTTCAAACCAGCCATCGAGAATGTCCCGGGCGCTCTTGGTGAACAGGTCGAGCACATCGCGCTGTGCCTCGATGGGCAGGCGGCTGACCGGCAAAGCCTGTTTTATTGCAGCCAGAAGCGCCCCTGGCCCGTCGCCCACATTGGGCGGCGCCTGCAGGGCCAGGGCGCGCAGCACATCGGCAACCCGCTCCAGCGCCTCATAATAGGCGGGCAGGGCATCAGCATCATGGTCCGAGAACTTGCGAAACTCTTTCTGGGTGCGCGCCAGCCCGCCGCCAAGCAGCAAATGGCCGCCATCGTCCTGGGGCAGGAAATTGGACACCGGGCGCTCGATGACCTTGTAGCCGCGCGCCACCAGCCCCATGTCGGCAATCACTTTTGGCTGCAGCAGGCTGACCGTGTAACTGGCCACGGAATTGCGAAAACCGGGGTGAAACTCCTCGGTCACAGCGGCACCGCCAACCACGCCGCGGCGCTCCAGAATGCGCACCTTGAGCCCGGCGCGGGCGAGATAGAAGGCGCACACCAGGCCATTATGGCCAGCGCCGATAATCAGCGCATCGCAAGTCTTGTCTTTCATTGTTGACTCCAGCCCGGGGCAGGGCGCTGCTCTTGCCGCGCCTGGGGAATCAGGGCGCGCATCCGGTCGCAGAAATGGCGCAGGCAGACTTCGCTCTTCCCCAGCGGCCCGGTGGTGAACAGGGGCGAGCGCATGCCGTGCTGCACACGCTCGATCAGTGCCGTGTCCTCGGCATTGACCTGGCGGTTGATGCGCCAGTTGAGATAGCGCGCCGCGCGCATTTCGCGCCGTTCATCGGGCAGGGCATAGCTGATTTCGCGAATCAGGGTGCGCGTGGGCGAGATTGGCAGAAACTGCATGAAATCCATCTGGTCCGGGTAAATGTCAAAGGCGGTATTGGGCCACAGCTTGAAATAGAGCCAGCGGCGCCGGCAGTCCTCCGGCAGATGCTCGGCCACGGGCAGGTATTTCTGATACATGCGCTCGGAAAAAGCAGGGGAGAGCTGTTCCACCAGATCGCCGCTCATGCGGTCCACCCAGTCCTGCGCCGCGATGCAATAGCTGCGCCCGAACAGCCGCGTCAGGCCCGGATGGGCCACGGGGATGTGCAGGGCATCGGAATAATTGTCGGCGATGATCTTCCAGTTGACCGCGCGCGGGCGCAAGGTGACCCGGCCAAGCGCGCGCATGTCCGCAAAGCGATAGGGGGCAATCTGGTCCTCATAGGGCGCCATCATCTGTGCCACGGAAGGCCCGCCGCCGTGCAGGCGCACGAAGATGAAGCCGTGCCAGATTTCGTGTTCGACCGGGCGCAGGCCGTGCCTGTCCCTGTCCATTTGCGGGTAGTCCGCGCGATTCGGCACACCGGCGAGGCGGCCCTGCAGGTCATAGGTCCAGGCGTGATAGGGGCAGGTCAGCCGCCTGGCACAGCCGCGTGCGCCATCAAGAATGCGCGCGCCGCGGTGGCGGCAGACATTGGAAAAGACCCGCACCTGGCCATCCTCTCCGCGCACTGCCACCAGGCTCTCGCCCAGAAAGTCCAGCGTGTGCCAGTCTCCCGGCCTGGCAATGTCGCTGTCATGGCACACCAGTTGCCAGCTTGGCGCAAACACCCGTTCGCGCTCGGCGGCGAAAAAGTCCGCATCGTCATAACACCAGGCCGGCAGGCTGTGGCCGGCCAAAGAGTCATGTTCAGGCATGTCTTTGCCCCCTGTCATGGCGGCAGGCTAGGGCATTTGAAAAACAGGCACAAGCACGCCAGAGTCAGGCGCCGGGACTGCCCAAGGCATTTGGCGAATCCGCTGGCGCGCGATAAGGGGGGCAGGCTGCAATCCATAGCCCGGGAGAGGCGCGTGATTCCCCGCTATACACGGCCGGAAATGGCCGCCCTCTGGTCGGATGAGACCAAGTATCGCATCTGGTTCGAGATCGAGGCCCACGCCTGCGACGCCATGGCGGATCTGGGCATCATCCCGCGTTCGGCGGCGCAGCAGATCTGGGAAAGGGGCAAGGGTGCGCAATTTGATGCGGCGCGGATTGCCGAAATCGAGCGCGAGGTCAAGCATGATGTCATCGCCTTTCTGACCCATTTGGCCGAGCATGTGGGCGAGCCATCACGCTTCGTGCACCAGGGGCTGACCTCGTCGGACGTGCTCGACACCTGCCTGTCGGTGCAGCTTGACCGCGCCTCGGCGCTGTTGCTGGAGGACATGGATCGCGTGCTGGCGGCGCTGAAACAACAGGCCATGGCGCACAAATACACCCTCACGATAGGCCGCAGCCACGGCATTCATGCCGAGCCGACCACGTTCGGGCTGAAAATGGCGCAGGCCTATGCCGAGTTTGCGCGCGGCAAGGCGCGCCTGCAGGCGGCGCGAAAGGAAATCGCCGTGTGCGCCATTTCCGGCGCTGTCGGCACCTTCGCCAATGTCGATCCGGCAGTCGAGGCGCATGTGGCGCGCAAGCTTGGTCTGGCAGTGGAGCCGGCTTCGACGCAGGTGATCCCGCGCGACCGCCATGCGGCCTATTTTGCCACGCTTGGCGTCATTGCCTCCTCGGTCGAGCGCCTGGCCACCGAAATCCGCCATTTGCAGCGCACCGAACTGGGCGAGGCAGAGGAGTTTTTTGCCGCCGGGCAGAAGGGCTCGTCGGCCATGCCGCACAAGCGCAATCCGGTGTTGTCGGAAAACCTCACCGGGCTGGCGCGGCTGGTGCGCTCGTGCGTGACCCCGGCGCTGGAGGATGTGGCCCTGTGGCACGAGCGCGACATTTCCCATTCCAGCGTTGAGCGCGGCATTGCGCCCGATGCCACCGTGCACCTGGATTTTGCTCTGAACCGGCTTGCCGGCGTCATCGGCAATCTGGTGGTCAATGCAGACCGGATGCTGGAGAACATGGCGCTCTCCCATGGCCTGCACAATTCACAGCGGATCCTGCTGGCGCTGACGCAAAAGGGCGCCAGCCGCGAGGAGGCCTATGCGATGGTGCAGCGCAATGCCATGGCCGCCTGGCAGGGCAAGGGCAGTTTTGAAAAACTGCTTCAGGCCGATCCCCAGGTGACGGCGCTCTTGAGCCCGGAAGAGATCGCCGCCCTGTTCGATATGGACTATCACACCCGCCATGTGGACACGATTTTCGCCCGGGTGTTTGGCGA
>JALWUB010000300.1 GCA_026993275.1 Robiginitomaculum sp.
CCAGATAGGCGGCATCATAAATCGAAGGATAGAGCGCCGCGTCCAGGTGCTGGCCGCCATCGCGCCAGTCCGACAGCGGCACATACCAGTCAATGCCGACAAAATCCACATTGGCATCGGCCCAGAAAGGGTCCAGGTGATAGAGCACGTCGCCAGAGCCGTCCTGTGGCTGATAGCCAAAATATTCAGACCAGTCGGCAGCATAGGAGAGCTTGGCCGATGGCAATATGCTGCGCACCTCGGCGGCCAGTTGCTGCAAATGCGCAACAGCGGGGAAGGCGCCGCTGTCATCGCGCAAGGTGGTCAGCCCGCGCAGTTCCGAGCCAATCAGGAAGGCATCCACGCCGCCCGCCAGGGCGCACAACGTGGCATAGTGCAGGATAAAGCGCCGGAATGACCACTCGGCAGGGCCGCTATAGGAGATGGCCTGCCCGCTGATGGCAAAATCGGCCGCCTGGGCAGTGCCAAAGAACTGGTCGATCTGGGCCGTCACGGCGCTGGTCTTGTCGGCCGTGCCGGGCTGGCCGGGAGCGGGAAAGGCGGTGATCCTGCCACGCCATGCAAAGGCCGCCTGCTCCGTGCCGCCATAGGGATCGGGCAGGCCATTGCCCGCGGGCACGTCCATCAGGATGAACGGGTAAAAGACCACGTCCAGCCCCCGGGCCTTCAGGGCGGCAATGGCCTGCAGGACGGCGGCATCGGAAGGCGTGCCGCCAAAGACCGGGCTGCCGCCGCTGGTCCTGGAGACTTGCGGAACCTGGCTGCGGTCCAGCCCCTGCACGGACCATTGCAGGGCGCTGGTCTGTTTTTCACTGTCCTCCACCGCCGGGCGCAACAGCATATCGCCACAGCGCAGATCATTGCCAAACCAGCTCACCACCAGTGACACCGCCTTGCAATTTGGCAAATGGGTCTGCAAGCCATCAAGCGAGACATCAAGGTCGGCGCGGCTTTGCGAAGCATGCATGTTCTGCGTTGCCGAGCGCCCGGGGCCGAGCGTGGTGATCACCGGCTCGGTGGCATAGACAAATTCGCCGGACCCCGGGATCAGGCACACGCCCCTGATCTTGTTCTCGACAGGGTCTGCCCCCGGATAATCCGGGCGCCTGAACACTTCAAAGGAGAGTTGCGGAATGCGGTTGCCAAACTGTTCCAGCGGGAAGGCTTCGAACACCACATAGGCAAGGCCGCGAAATGCAGGCGTGTTGGAACTGCCCTCTATGGTTTCGATCAGCGGATCAGGCGGCTGGTCCTCTGCCCCGTCATAGACCCGCATGGCGCCGGCATCCGCGCTCAGCAAGCTTCCGTCGGCCCAGATCCGCCCAATGCCGTCAATAACGCCCTCGCACAGGCCCACGGCAAAGCTCAGCGTGTATGTGCGCTCGCGGATGCGCGGCCCGCCCTTGCCGCCGGCCCGGCGCTTGATGTCGTGCTCTATGGGCTGGTCAGCCCAGATCACCTGGCCGCCAAGGCGGACCCGGCCAAAGGCAATCGGCATAGGTGCGCCATCGGTGGAGGAAAGGACGTGCAATTCCTCCAGGCGCGCGCCGGTATCGCGGCGCTTGGCCAGCAGGGAGGAAATCGCCAGGGCCGCAAAACCCTGGGCGAGGCCGGTTGCGGCCTTTTGGGCAAAAGTCAGTGCAAGTTGGGCCATCAGGAGCCTGCATCAGTCTGGAAAACGAAAGGCCGCCGCCATGCGCCGCCGCCACCACGGCGTCAGCGCGGTCTCGCTGACGCACTGCCCCCAATAGGCATGGATCATGCGCCCGGGCGCCGAAAGAATCGCGCAGTGCTTGGCAACATGCCGCGGCGTGAACCGGAACAGGATCACATCGCCGGGCGCCGCATCCTGCATGGGCAGGGCTGTCAAATAGCGCCCGGCCGCGTGCAACAGCGTATCCTCACGCCCGGTTTCGGCCCAGTGCATGCCATAGGGCGGCACGGCAAACGGCTCGCCCCCATAGAGCGCCCGCCAGACGCCGCGCACCAGGCCCAGGCAATCACAGCCCGCACCGCGCAGGCTGGCCTGGTGCTGGTATGGCGTGCCGAGCCATTTGCGGGCTTCCGACAGCGCCTGTTGCGCCCGGCATGGAGATCCGGCGCTCATGTGCCTTTCACTGCTCCGGCAATGAGCGAATCATTGCCCGGCATGAAGGGACAGCCGCGAAAGTTCAGGGCATTGGCAAATTTGCCGCTGCACGTGTCCAGCGACTTGTCGCACCCGGCCGTGGCCAGCAGGCTATCACCAACGGCCAGCGCTCTGGCGGGCATCTGCGCCAGGGTGAACACATCCTCCGCGCCAGCATTGACGTATTGCGCAATGCGCGCGCTCAGCCCGGCATTGGCGCCGCTCTGCCACAGCACCGTGCCGCCGCAAAACCAGTCCGCATCGGGCGGCGCCAGGGCGGCAACGGCAAATTGCGCGGCGCCAGCCAGGCGGGTGATGACGGCCTGGCGCGCAAATGGCGCCGCCGACACATCCCTGGTGCAGCGGGCATCGCCAAGCTCGGCATCACAGCGCTTGGAAAACACCCGGCCAAAACTGCGGCGCAGCTTGCGGGCAGGCCCGGAGATTTCCGCCTCAAAGGCGTGTTCCGTGCGCGTGATGGCGCCGATCTCACCGGACCAGACACCCACGCGCAAGGCCGGGTTGCGCCAGTCCACCCGCCAGATCTCCACCACCGCCTGGTCGTATTTGCCCGCATCGATGTCGTCCCTTGACACACCGAAGGCATTGAGCGCCCCCGAAGCCTGGCTTGTGTCGGTGGCATAGCCAACAGCGTTTTCGATGACGCCGGGGCGCAAGCCGACGCTGGCTTTCCAGGTCAGACCGTCAAAGACGAGATCGGCATCATGTTCGGTAAAGCCCAGCATGACGCCATCCTGGCGGATGATCCGCCAGCACCAGCACAGGGTTGTCGCGCCGCTGTCCAGTTCATCCTGCAAGGCCTGCGGTATGGGGCGCATCAGAGCCTCACTTCAACGATTGGAATGGCGGGCACGGCACCGGCATTGAAACCATCCAGGGTGATGTTCAAGAACGGCGTGTCAAAACGCACCGGCACATCGAACTCGAAGCCCGCACTGATCACCGCCCCGTTCGCCGGAGGCGCACCAGGGAAGGTGACCGTGCCCAGTGCCGTATCAAGGATGAAATCCACGCCCTCCTGCTGCGCAATTCCGTCCACCGCCAGTTGCACCGTGCCTTGCACCGGCTTGGTGATTGGCCGCGTATAGGCATGGGCTCCGGCTTCATAGGTCTTGGACAGGGCAAACACAGTGGTGCTGCCATCGCCCGTGCCGATGATCTGGTCATTCATGGTGACGGGCGCAGAGGGCGGGCCGGAGCGGTAATCGGCAAAATCCTTCCAGCGAAAGCCGTAGAGCTGGCCGCGGCGCGCCTCGAAAAATGCCAGTACGGCGTGCAGGTCATCCAGCGTGCGAATGCCAAGCCCGGCATCATAGCGCCGCCGCGCATGGGCCCATGGCGTGTTGCGCTCCTCGGCGCCTGACGCCAGGGTGACGATCTCGGTGCGCCGCTCCGGCCCCCCGGAGGAGGCAAAGGACACGGCGGCAGGAAAGCGGATGTCATGAAAATTGTTCACAAGCGCCTCCGCCCGTCTTCGACCGCGCGCGCCAGCAGCGCTGCAATCTGGCCCTGGGAGCGACGGAATGAATTGATGTCAGCGCCCTCGCCAAGATTGAAATTGACGACCACGCGCGCCGCTGCCCCGCCCTGCTCGATGGTGCCCGCGCTGGCGGGGCGGAACACTTCGGGGCCCCGTTCCCCCACCAGATAGGCATTGCCAGGCACAACCGGGCCGCCATCGGCGCGGGCGCCGAACACGCCGCCGAGCGCCTTGCCCAGCGTGCCGCCAAGCACCCCGCCAATGACCTTGTTGATGGCCAGGCGCGCCAGATCGTTGAGAATCGACTCGACCATGCCGCGAAATGAAAATTCGCCAGTGCGCGCCGCCTTTTGCAGTTCCGAGGCAATGCGCCTGCCCGCGCGGGCGAAGCTCTCGCCAATGGCGTCGGCGGCCTGGCGCGCCGGGCCGTCGGCCAGCGCCTGCAAGGCATCACCGGCCCGGCTCAAACCGTCATCACCGTCTGTGGCATCAGCTGTGTTCATCGCTCTTGTCCTCTTGCATGTCGGGAAACTCCCGCATCAGGGCGCGCAGGGCGGCACCATTGGCGTGCGCCCCGCCCGGGTGCTGCAACAGCCGCCATTCCCGCACCGGCATGGCCCAGAACTGTTCCGGCAAAATCCCGAACACGGCATGAGCCGTGCGCAATAGCGGTCCCCACGGCAGCATGCTCACAGGTCCTGCATGGCCAGCGAAAAGGCTTCGGCAATCGCCGCCGCCGTTGCGGCCGGGTCGATATTGGCGCTGATCAGCTCTTGCCGGCTCATCGGATTGCCGCCGCCCATCAGCAGGGCGCCCAGCACCGCCAGCACATCAGCAGCGCTCAAACGGCGCAGGCGCGCACTCAGGGCGTCCAGGCTGTCCACCTCAAGCGCGCTTTCGATCTGCGCCAGCGCCCCCATGGTCAAACACAAACGCCGCGTCTGCCCGTCTATGGCGAGCCCGGCCTCGCCGCGCACCCGGTTCAGCCCGCTCATAGCGGCGTGAA
>JALWUB010000301.1 GCA_026993275.1 Robiginitomaculum sp.
GATGGGCAAAGCGTGGTTGTGCTGGGGCTGGGCCGCACCGGGCTGAGCGCCGCGCGGGCCTTGCACAAAGGCGGCGCAAAGGTGATTGCCTGGGATGATGACGCGGTGCGCCGCGAGGCGGCGGCGCAGGAGGGGTTTGTGTGCGAGGATCCGGCGCGGCGCGACTGGAGCGGGATTGCGGCGCTGGTGTTGTCCCCGGGCATTCCCCACACCCACCCCAGGCCGCACCATGCGGTGGAACTGGCGCGGGCAGTCGGCGTTCCGGTGATCGGCGATACGGAATTGTTTGCCTGCGCCATCAGGGCGATGGCACCCAAAGACCGGCCCATGGTGTTTGGCATTACCGGCACCAATGGCAAATCCACCACCACTGCGCTGCTGACCCATATCCTGCGCGCCTGCGGCCGCGATGCCCATACGGGCGGCAATATCGGCACCGCCTGTCTTGATCTGCCCTCTGCCCATCCTGGCATGATCTATGTTCTGGAGCTTTCCTCCTATCAGCTCGAGCTGACCCGCAGCCTGCACTGCAATGGCGCCATCTGGCTCAATGTGAGCCCGGATCATCTGGAGCGCCATGGCGGCCTGGAGGGATATATCGCTGCCAAGCAAAGGATTTTCGCCAACCAGACTGCTGAGGATGTGGCGATCGTGTCCATGGATGACAGCATATCGCAGCGCCAGTATATGGCATGCCGCCAGCATGGCGCTGCCGCGGTCATTCCGGTGTCTGCCAGCAGCGTGCTCAGCCATGGCATTTCCTGTGCCGCAGGCAGGCTCTATGATTCATGCGCACAGGAAACGGCGATGGTGGCGGACTTGCGCAGCGCGCCGGCCCTGCGCGGCCGTCATAACGGCCTCAATGCCGCCGCCGCATACGCCGCGGCGCGCCATGCGGGGCTGGCTGCCGATGCCATTGCCGCGGCGATGAAGACCTTTGCCGGCCTGCCGCACCGCATGGAGGATGCCGGCACGGTGCAGGGTGTGCGCTTTGTCAATGATTCCAAGGCCACGAATGCCGATGCCGCGCGCCAGGCGCTGAGCGCGTTTGACAATATCTTCTGGATTGCCGGCGGGCGGCCCAAGGCGGGCGGGCTGAAGGGCCTGGCGGAGGCTCTGGGCAATGTGCGCGGCGCTTTTCTTGTCGGCGAAGCGCAAAAGCGCTTTGCCAAACAGCTTGACGGGCTGGTCAAGACCCAAAGCTGCGGCACGCTGGACACGGCCATTGCCCGCGCCTTTGAAGCGGCCAGGGCATCGCGCCTGCCAGACCCGGTGGTGCTGCTCTCACCGGCTTGCGCCTCGTTCGACCAGTTCGAGGATTTTGAGGCGCGCGGCGACGCATTCAAGGCAGCGGTGCAGGCGCTGGCCCGGGATGGCGCGGAACAGAGGCGGGCATGAACGGCCTGGCGCGGGCATGGCAGGCGCTCAAGGGGGCGCTCGAGGACTGGTGGTGGAGTGTCGACCACGTCCTGTTCTATCTCTTTTGCACCCTGATTGCTGCGGGCCTGCTGTTGTCGCTGGCCACCAGCCCCAGCGCATCGGCGAGCAATCATTTTGCCAACCCGTTTCATTATTTCACCCGCCACCTGGTCTTCGCCTCGGCCAGTTTTGCGGGCATGGTGGCAATCTCCCTTCTGGACCCGGTGAACGCCCGCCGTTTTGCCATTCTGGTGCTGGCCGGTGCGCTGGCCGCCATGGTGTTCATCCTGTTTGCCGGTTACGAAGCCAAGGGCGCGCAACGCTGGCTGCGGCTTGGCTCATTCAGCCTGCAGCCTTCGGAGTTTCTCAAGCCGGCCTTCATCGTCACCGCGGCCTGGCTGTTCTCCAGATCCCGGGCGCAGGCGCCGCTGGCGCGCCTTTCGGCCTTTGGCATTTATGCCCTGATCGTCGTCTTGCTGATGAAACAGCCTGATCTGGGTCAGACCATCCTCATCTCCATCAGCTTTTTCCTGGTGTTCTTCTTTTCCGGCATATCCTGGCGCTGGATCGTGGGGCTGGGTGTGTTCAGCATTGGCGGGCTCTATGGCGCGCTTGTCTTTTTCCCCTATGTTGCGGCGCGGGTGCAGCACTTCCTGTCCCCGTCCGGCGATGGCAATTCACAGACCGACCGGGCCTTGCAGGCACTCACCGGCGGCGGTCTGTTCGGACGGGGACCGGGCGAAGGCATCATCAAGCGGATTTTGCCCGAAGCCCATACCGATTATATTTTCTCCGTGGCGGTGGAGGAGTATGGCACCTTGGCGGCGCTGGTCATCATCAGCCTGTTTGCAGCCATTGTGCTGCGCGGCTTTGTCTGGGCCTTGCGCCTGACCAGCCAGAGCGAACAGCTGGCGGTGGCCGGGCTGAGCGCGCTGATTGGCCTGCAGGCGGCAATCAACATCGCCGTGAACCTGCACATTTCCCCGCCCGAAGGCATGACCCTGCCGTTTCTGTCCTATGGCGGGTCATCCTTGCTCGCCATGGGGCTGACAGCGGGATTGCTGCTGGCCTTCACACGGCGCCGCCCGGGCTGGTTTGAATGAGCAAGACCATCATTCTCGCCGCAGGGGGCACGGGCGGACATCTGTTTCCTGCAGATGCCCTGGCGGCGGAATTGCGCCGCCGCGGCTGGACCACCATTCTGGTGACCGACAAGCGCGGCGCCGGGCTGAAAACAGGCTTTGACGCAGCATCGCGCCACATAATCCCGGCTTCGCGGCTTGGCGGGCGCAATCCGCTGAAGCTGGCGGCGGGTATGATGGCGCTGCTGGCCGGGACGCTGAAAAGCCTGGCGCTGATCCGGCGCACGCGCCCGGCGCTGGTGGCGGGCTTTGGCGGTTATCCGTCTTTTCCGCTGTTGCTGGCGGCACAGCTGGCGCGCGTGCCCATGGCCATCCATGAGCAAAACTGCGTGCTTGGGCGCACCAACCGCCTGTTCGCTGCCCGCGCGGCTCTCGTCGCCAGCGGGTTTGCCGTGCTGGAAAAACTGCCGGCAGGGGCGGCACGGCGCCATGTGGTGACGGGCAATCCCTTGCGTCCCGCCATTCTGGAGCATCTGGATGATCCCGCCCCGGATGGCGGCGACCGGCTGCGGCTTCTGGTGCTTGGCGGCTCGCTGGGCGCGCGCATTCTGGGCGAAGCGGTTCCGGCCGCCATTGCGTTATTGCCAAAATCGCTGCAAAGCCGCCTTGATGTGGCCCAACAAACCCGTCAGGAGCAAATGGATAAGGTCAAGCAGCAATATGAAGAGAGCGGTGTGAACGCGGAACTGGCGCCTTTTTTTGACGATGTGGCTGCAAGGCTGGCCGCTGCCGATCTGGTCATTGCCCGGGCCGGAGCATCCAGCATTGCCGAAATTGCGGCGCTGGGCAAAGCCTCGATCCTAGTGCCGCTGGCAATTGCCATGGACGATCACCAGAGCCGCAATGCCCGGGTTCTCGCTGATGCCGGAGCGGCAGACCTGCTGCCGGAAGAAAAACTGACGCCGGAACGGCTGGCGGCGCTGATTGCGGCACGGCTGGGCGATGCAGGCGAACTGGCGCGCCGCGGCGCTGCCGCGCGGGCGCAGGCGAAAACGGACGCGGCCAAAAGGCTGGCCGATTGTATTGACGCGCTGGGGGAGGGCTGAATGCGCAAGGACATGCCGTTTGACATCGGGATTGTGCATTTTGTCGGCATCGGCGGCATTGGCATGAGCGGCATTGCAGAAGTCATGATCAATCTGGGCTTTCCGGTGCGCGGCTCGGACATTGCGGACAATGCCAATGTCAGGCGCCTGCGCAAGCTGGGCGCCGATATCCGCATAGGCCACAGCGCGGACAATGTGGAAGGCGCGGGCACGATTGTGGTGTCCTCGGCGATTCGCAGCGGCAATCCCGAGGTCGATGCGGCCCGCGCCCGCGGCATTCCCATTGTCCGCCGCGCCGAAATGCTGGCCGAACTGATGCGCCTTAAATGGTCTGTGGCCGTGGCCGGCACCCATGGCAAGACCACCACCACCTCGCTGGTGGCGGCGCTGATGGATGGCGCCGGGTTTGACCCCACCGTGATCAATGGCGGGGTGATTTCCGCCTATGGCTCCAATGCCAAGCTGGGCGGCGGCGACTGGATGGTGGTCGAGGCCGACGAATCCGACGGCTCGTTCCTGAAACTGCGCAGCGCCGTCGCCGTGGTCACCAATATCGACCCCGAACACATGGAGCATTATGGCTCGTTCGAGGCCTTGCGCGCCGCCTTTGACCAGTTTGTCGAGGCGATCCCGTTTTACGGCTTTGCGGTTTTGTGCCTCGATCACCCGGAGGTTCAGGCGCTGGTGGCGCGGGTGCGCGACCGCAAGGTCCTGACCTACGGGTTTACGCCACAGGCTGATGCGCGTGTTGAAAACGCCGTCACCCGGGATGGCAAGGCGGTTTTCGATGCGGTGTTCAGGGGACGCAATGGCGCGGCTGAAGAGCGCTGGCAGGGGCTGACCCTGCCCATGGCCGGGGATCACAATGTGCTGAACGCCATGGCCGCGATCACCGTGGCGCGGCAATTGGGCGCGAACGAGCAGACCGTGCGCAAGGCGCTGGCGGGGTTTGCCGGGGTCAAGCGCCGCTTTACCCGCGC
>JALWUB010000302.1 GCA_026993275.1 Robiginitomaculum sp.
CTTCATGTCTGCGCCCTCGCCCAGCCACACTATAGCATATAGTGCGCCTTCTGGAAAAAACCACTGCCAGCGCATGGGGATTGGTGTAAGGCGGGCACACAGTCTTCCAGGTGATTCGGAAAAAAACCGCCATGCCTGTTCCCGGTCTCGTTCCCGTCCGCCGCGCCTTGCTCTCGGTTTCAGACAAGACCGGCCTTGCCGCCCTTGGCCGCGCCCTGCATGCACAGGGTGTCGAGCTGGTTTCCACTGGCGGCACCGCCAGGGCCTTGCGCGCCGAGGGCCTGCCTGTGCGTGACGTCGGCGATCTGACCGGCTTTGCGGCCATGATGGACGGGCGGGTCAAGACCCTGCACCCGGCCGTGCATGGCGCCCTGCTGGCCGTGCGTGACAACCCGGCGCACATGGAAGCGGCCAAGACTCACGGCATCGGCCTGATCGACCTGGTCTATATCAATCTCTATCCCTTCGAGCGCACGGTTGAATCCGGCGCCGATTGTGATGCCTGCATCGAGAATATCGACATTGGCGGCCCGGCCATGATCCGCGCTGCCGCCAAGAACCACAAATGGGTGTGCTGCTGCACCTGCGCCGAAGATGCCGAGGCGGTGCTGGCGGAGATGGCCCGTCATGACGGCCAGACCGGGCTGGCGCTGCGCCGCCGCCTGGCGGCTTCTGCCTTTGCGCGCACCGCCGCCTATGATACCGCCATTGCCAACTGGGCGGCGCACCAGACCGGGGCCGCCACGCCGGAAACCTGTGTCATTGGCGGCCATCTGCGCCAGGGCCTGCGCTATGGCGAAAACCCGCACCAGAGCGCGGCGTTCTACACCACGGCCCCGGCCCGGCCCGGGGTCGCCAGCGCCCGCCAGGTGCAGGGCAAGGCGCTCAGCTATAACAATATCAATGACACAGATGCCGCTTTCGAACTGGTGTGCGAATTTGATCCCGCGGACGGCGCCGCCGTGGCCATCATCAAGCACGCCAATCCGTGCGGCGCGGCCGTGGCGCCCGATGCCCTGACAGCGTATGAGCGGGCCCTCGCCTGTGACAGCGTCTCCGCCTTTGGCGGCATCGTGGCGCTCAACGGCCCGCTGAATGCCGCACTGGCCCAGCGCATCAGCAAAGTGTTCACCGAGGTGGTGATTGCCCCCGATGCAGACGGCGAGGCGCTGGCCATCCTTGCGCAAAAACCCAATATGCGGGTCTTGCTGACGGGGGCACTGGCCGATCCGGTAGCACCGGGCAAGACGTTCAAGAGCGTGGCCGGCGGCCTGCTGGTGCAGGACCGCGATGCTGGCCGCATCGGGGCGCAGGATGTGCGCACTGTCACCAAGAGGGCGCCCACGGCCCGTGAACTGCAAGACCTCCTGTTTGCCTGGCGTGTCGCCAAGCATGTCAAGTCCAACACCATCGTCTATGCCAGGGACGGCGCCACGGTGGGCATTGGCGCAGGCCAGATGAGCCGGGTTGATGCCGCTCGCATTGCCGCGCAAAAGGCGGTGGATGCGGCGGCGCGCGCAGGCAAGGCCGAGCCCGCCACCCGCGGCTGCGTGGCCGCATCGGACGCCTTCTTTCCCTTTGCCGACGGGCTTTTGCAAGCGGCAGAAGCCGGCGCCACCGCCATCATTCAGCCGGGAGGCTCAAAGCGCGATGCCGAGGTCATCGCCGCCGCCGACAAAGCCGGCCTCGCCATGGTGTTTACCGGCATGCGCCATTTCCGGCACTGACAGCTAGGGTCCAGACTCATTTGATCTTGATTTTTCTTTTGAGAAAAAGCCTGCAAAACACAAGAAACGCGGATTCGCTGTATGAAAAGCCGTCACCCCGGCCCTCGCTTTCACAAGGGCAGGCTGACCGGGGTCCATTTGATGCCTCAAGATGGATTGCGGCCTGCGCCGCAATGACGATGATACTTAAATATTTGCTATAAAAAACAATATGTTATGAGAACGGCAGGCATCATTGAATGAGTTTTGCCCCTAAAACGTCTGCACCAGCTTGATGCCAAGGCGGTATTGGCTGCGGGCGCCAAACCGGCTTTGGGTGAGCGGACTGCGCCGGGCATCGCCGTTCAGCAGGCCAAGGGTGGCATTGGCGTCAAGGCGCCAGTGATGACCAAGCTCGTTTTCGAACAGAGCGCCGATGGCGCTTTCATACACCCCAGCCGTGGCGGTAAAGGGCGCCAAGGGCGTGGCCGCAGCCTGAGCGGCATTCACGCCGAAAAAGCGCTGCATGTGTTTGCCCGAGCCCCATTTGAGCCGCACATAGGGCACCAGCCGGGCCTGGCGGCTGAGCTCCTGGATATAGCCGGCTTCAAGGTTAATGGTGCGTGCTTTGGTGACTCCGGACAGATCGCTCAGCAGCTCGGCGGAAAAATAGGTCTTGTAGAGCGAAGCTCCTGCAAACACGCCGCCATCAAGGCGGTCGTGCACGCGTCCGAGCCCGGCCAGCGCCGCAGGCAGATTGCTGCGCCGCCGCCCGGGTGCGGCACGCAGCAGAACACCGGCGCGCCACAGCCGCTTGTTGACCAGGATTGCACCAAGCGCGCCGTTTTCGAAAAACACCCTGTCCCTGAACACCAGTTTCAGGTCAAGGTCCAGATCCGGCACCGCATGGCGGGCGCCGGGAAAGGCTGGCGACAAGGCGATGCCAGCGCCATAGCGGCCATGCCAGGGACTCTGGCGCCGGGACAGCTTCAGCTCTTTTGCCTGAATGTAAACCGGCGGCCCGGCGCTGGCGGAGCGCACATCGGCCCGCACCGGCCCGCCTGCGCCAGCCAGCAGCGCCGCCAGCGCCAGAAGCCGCCAGGCCGGGCCGGGCACTGTGATCACCGGCCGCCGTCCGCGCCCTTGGCATCAAGCCGGTACAGGACCTCATAACCGGCATGATCCGACAGCGGACGGCCATTCACGGTTTCACGGAAATTGCGCTCAATGTAAACCGGCGTCAGCAAGGTGGCGCTGCCGGAGCGGTAAAACTGCTTGTCATCGGTCTGGTAGAGGATTTCCTCTGGTGTTGTCGTGCCGCCAAGGACGCAATCGCTGCCGTTCTGCAAACAGTGTTCGGCGGCATCCAGCGCATTGATCTCGCGGCGGAAATACTGATAGCGCGGCGGCTGGCTGGTGTTGAAATCCCCGGCCATGATCAGCGGCGCCTTCAGGCTGGCGGTGCGCGCCAGGAATTTCGCCAGTATGTCGGTCTGCTTCTGATGGGCGCGCAGGCGCACCACGGCGGGCGCCTTGGCGGAGTGGTTGGAATTGAAGTGCGTGGTCACCAATTGCACCGGCTCGGACAGGCCGGGCACATCAACCCGGGTCATCACGATGGCCTTGTTGGCCAGGCAATCCAGCCCGGCGCAGGCTTCATTGCCAAAGGTGGTGAAGACAGGATCTTGCAGGGGAAAATCACTCAGGATCACCAGGCCGCTGCCCATGAATTTCTGCACCCCGGTGCGGCGCGCATAGGAGCGCCCGCCTTCGACCGCCCAGGGCGCGCGGCCGCGGGATTTGCCCGCCTTGCGCCCGGGGCCGCGCACGGCGTATTTGTAGCCGCTTTGGGCAATCAGCGCGTCGCTGCCCTTGCTGAACGCTTCCTGCATGACGACGATATCAGGCTGTGTGCCCATGGCGCGGCGCTGGCGCAGGATTTGCGCAATGCGCTCCAGCCGGGCGCTCTTGTGACGCTTGATCGGGCTTGGCAAGGCATTGATGTTATAGGTCAGCACCCGCAAGGTGCGGGGCACGGGCGCAGCCTGGGCAGCGGCCAGCACGGCCGCCCACAGCACCACGCCAAGCGGGATAATGGTCTTGTCCGCCATCATGGCATCGCATCCGTTTGCCGGTGGCCATCGGGGCATTGGAGCCCTCTGCCAGCACGCCTCCCCGCGGCGCCATCATGTTTGAATCGCCGGGTGATTTCAAGTGTGTGCTTTTCAAGGCGCGGCCACACCGGAAAAGCAGGCAGGCCGTTCCGCCACCGGCGCTTTGGCTGTAACATGAAAAGGCAGACAGGACCGTTGCGAAGGGAACGCGCATGACACAGCAAATCCGGCGAAAACGCATGCGCTTTCGCGCCTCGCACCGGGGGTTTAAGGAAATGGACCTGATTCTGGGCAGGTTTGCCGAGGAGCGGCTGGACTCGCTCACTGATGCGGAGCTGGACCAGTTCGAGGCCATTCTGGATGCCGCTGACGGGCCATTATATCACTGGATCACCGGCAAGGAGGATGTGCCCGCCGCATTCGACACGCCGGTCATGGCGGCGCTGCGCGCCTATACCCCATTCCAGCCGGAAAACTGAGCCAGGCCGGTTGCCCGCGCCGCGGTGCGTGATTTTGTCACAGACAGGCACCCTGGATTTTGCTATGGTGGAGGCCATCTAAAGATAAACGGGCATGAATGGAGGAGGAAGATCATGAAAAGGAATGAAGGCGGCCTGGACCGCATTTTGCGCATCATCATCGGCGCCCTGCTGGTGCTGGGTGTATTCTTCGGCGCGTCCGTGGGCATGCCCTGGCTCAACCCCTGGGGCTGGATCGGCCTGGTCCCGCTGATCACCGGGCTGCTTGGCT
>JALWUB010000303.1 GCA_026993275.1 Robiginitomaculum sp.
CATAGCCAATGGCCCTGGCCGCATCGTCCAGCAGCCCGACGCCGCCTATGGCCGGGGTCGGCGGAATGGCGCGGCCTGCGGTCTCGTTATAGAGCGAGACATTGCCCGAAACGACCGGAAAATCGAGCGCCCGGCAGGCCTCGGCCATGCCCTCAATGGCCTGAACGAACTGGCCCATGATCTCCGGGCGTTCCGGATTGCCAAAGTTCAGGCAGTCCGTCAACGCCAGCGGCCGCGCCCCGGTGGCGCACAGATTGCGCCAGCATTCCGCCACCGCCTGCATGCCGCCAGAGCGCGCATCGGCGCTGACATAACGGGGCGTGCAGTCGACACTGAAGGCCAGCGCCTTGCCGGTGCCATGCACGCGCACAATGGCCGCATCCGCGCTGGCGCCCGAGGCCTTCAGGGTGTCGGCCATGACATGGCGGTCATATTGCTCCCAGATCCAGCGCTTCGAGGCCATGTCCGGGCTTTGCATCAGGCACAACAGCGCCGCGGCCGGATCGTGGTCCGCCACCTCCTGCGGGGCAATGACGGGCGCTGCGGGCGGCACCTGCCAGGGCCGGTCATAATCGGGCGCATCATCGGCCAGCGGCGCGATGGGAATATCGCAGACGGTTTCGCCCTTGTGGCGCAGCACCAGATGACCGCTGTCCGTGGTTTCGCCAATGCGCACCACATCCAGCTCCCAGCGGGCAAATATCTCTTCCGCAATGGCCTCCTGACCCGGGCGCAAGACGATGAGCATGCGCTCCTGGCTTTCCGAAAGCATCATTTCGGTGGCCGTCATGGCGGTCTCGCGTTGCGGCACCTTGTCCAGGTCAAGGGTGATGCCAACGCCGCCCTTGCCGGCCATCTCGATGGAGGACGAGGTCAGCCCCGCCGCGCCCATGTCCTGTATGGCGACAATGCTGCCGGTCTGCATCAGTTCCAGACAGGCCTCGATCAGCCGCTTTTCGGTGAACGGGTCGCCAACCTGCACCGTTGGCCGCTTGGCTTCGGTTTCGTCATCGAAGGCGGCCGAGGCCATGGTGGCCCCATGAATGCCGTCGCGCCCGGTCTTGGCGCCAGCGTAAAGCACTGAATTACCAGCACCTTTTGCTGCCGAATAGAAAACCGCATCCTTGCGGGCAATTCCGGCGCACATGGCATTGACCAGGATATTGCCATTATAGCCGGGGTGGAAATTGCACTCGCCGCCGACCGTCGGCACGCCCACGCAATTGCCATAGCCGCCAATCCCCTCGACCACGCCCGCGACCAGCGCCCGGGTTCTGGGGTGCTCCGGCGCCCCAAAGCGCAGTGCATTGAGCAGGGCCACGGGCCGCGCCCCCATGGTGAACACATCGCGCATGATACCGCCCACGCCCGTTGCCGCACCCTGGCATGGCTCGATGAAGGAGGGGTGATTGTGGCTTTCCATCTTGAAGATGCAGACCAGATCATCGCCAATGCCGATGACCCCGGCATTCTCGCCCGGCCCGCAAATCACGCATGCGCCACTGGTGGGCAGTTTGCGCAAGTGCCGCCGCGAGGACTTGTAGGAACAATGCTCCGACCACATCACCGAAAAGATCGCCAGCTCGGTCTCATTGGGCCGCCGCCCCAGGCGCGCGCAGATCAGTGCCCACTCACTTGCGCTCAGCCCCAGGGCCCGGGCCTGCTCCAGATCCGTTTCAGGCACCGCGCTCATGAGCAGGCCTCCGCCAGGCTTTCGAAAAAGGCCACGCCATCACACGCCCCCGCCAGCGCATTCACGGCCCGTTCCGGATGCGGCATCATGCCCAGCACATTGCCCTGCGCATTGACAATACCGGCAATGGCACGGGCCGAGCCGTTGGGATTGTCGCGGTAGCGGAACACCACACGCCCCTCCCCTTCAAGCCGCTCCAGCGTCTGTTCATCGGCAAAGTAATTGCCGTCATGGTGGGCAATGGGAATGGCAATCTCCGCGCCCTGTGCATAGCCCCGTGTAAATGCGGTCCGGGCATTTTCGACCCGCAGCACGCTGGTCTTGCAGACAAACCGCATATGGGCATTGCGCATCAGCGCGCCAGGCAGCAGCCCGGCCTCGCACAGCACCTGAAAGCCGTTGCAAATCCCGGCAACCAGGCCGCCGCGCCGGGCATGCTCGCGCACCGCGGCCATGATTGGCGAACGCGCGGCAATGGCCCCGGCGCGCAGATAGTCGCCATAGGAAAACCCGCCCGGCAGCACCACCAGGTCCTGCCCGGGCAGGCTGGTATCGCCATGCCAGACCGTAACCGTCTTGCGCGCCCCGTGCCTGCGCAGGGCCTCCAGCGCATCACGGTCGCAATTGGAGCCGGGAAAGACAATAACGGCGGCTTTCATGAGGCGGCTCCGTCCGCTCAGGTCCTGACCCTAGGGCTCCAGGGTGATCTGGTAATCCTCGATGACGGTGTTGGCGAGCAGTTCGCGGCACATCCTGTCCAGGCGCGCCCTGGCCGCATCGGGGTCCGCGTCCTGCAAGACCAGTTCGATGATCTTGCCCTGCCGGGCGCTTTCAACCTCGTCAAAGCCCAGATGCCGCAAAGCCCCGGCGACCGCCTGCCCCTGCGGGTCCAGCACGCTTGGGCGCGGCCGGATGGTGACCACGGCCTTCATCCGCCATCCCCGTTGCGAATCACCGTCAGATTGGGCTGGTCCTTCATGATGCCAAGCCGCCGAGCCACCTCGGCATAGGAATCGGTGACGCCGCCAAGGTCCTGGCGGAAACGGTCCTTGTCGAGGATCTTGCCGCTTTGCATATCCCACAGACGGCACGAATCGGGGCTGATCTCGTCGGCCAGGATGATGCGCACCATGTCGCCCTCATACTGGCGGCCGAATTCCAGCTTGAAATCCACCAGGCGGATCTGCGCCGCCGCAAACAGGCCGCTCAGAAAGTCGTTGACGCGCAAGGTCATGGACACCATGTCCTCCAGCTCCTGCGGCCCGGCCCAGTTGAAGGCGGCGATGTGCTCTTCGGCGACCAGCGGGTCGCCAAGCTCGTCATTCTTGTAGAAATACTCGATGACCGGCCGCGGCAGGCGGGTGCCCTCCTCCAGCCCCAGGCGCTTGCAAATCGTGCCCGCGGCAATGTTGCGGCAGACCATTTCCAGCGGAATGATCTCGACTTCGCGAATCAGCTGCTCGCGCATGTTCAGGCGGCGGATGAAATGGGTCGGGATGCCAATTTCGCCAAGCTGGGTCATCAGGTATTCGCTGATGCGGTTGTTCAGCACGCCCTTGCCTTCCAGCACATCATGCTTGCAGTTGTTGAAGGCGGTGGCGTCATCCTTGAAATGCGCCACCAGCGTGCCGGGCTCGGGGCCCTCATAGATGACCTTGGCCTTGCCTTCATAGAGTTTCTTGCGGCGGCTCATGACAACGGCCCTTTCGCAAAGTCCGGGAACGTGCGCCCGGGGTCCAGAATCACCCGGACCGGACTGGCGCAGTCATACTGTAGCCACGCCGCCGCGGCAATGCACTGACATGATTGATTCCGCCGCCGTGCCGGGTTAGGTCATACGCCGCCGCAGCATGCAGCCGCAGGAGATGCAGATGACCGGTTTCGACCAGCGCAAGGAAGGGTTTGAGTCGCGCTTTGCGCACAAGGAAACCCTGGAGTTCAAGGCCGCCGCCCGGCGCAACAAGATGCTGGGCCTGTGGCTGGCCGGGCTGATGAACAAATCCGCCAGGGAAGCAGAGGAATACGCCAAGGAGGTCATCATTTCGGATTTCGAGGAAGCCGGGGATGAAGACGTGTTCCGCAAGCTGCGCGCCGATGCGGATGCCGCCGGCCTGGACCTGTCCGATCACAAGATCCGCAGCAAAATGGCGCAATTCATGGAACAGGCCCGCGAAGAAATCAGAAACGAGGGCTGACACCCAGCCCACTCATACTGTTGCAAGCCTTGCACAGCGCATCAGCCGCCGCTTTCGCTTTTCACCAAAACCGCTTTGCCGCTTTCCCCTGGGGATAGCGGTGGTTTGGATACGCAGAAAAGGGCTTTCAAGGGGTGTTTGGGGCATGCAAGGAGGCTTTCTTTGCAGCGCTCTTGAGCTGCAAAGCCTTGTGGTGCCTTGATTCACAATCTCATTCGTGTGTGCCGAGCCGTCTTTAGCGGTCCTGCACACTCTGATTATCCATTCCGGTGCTCTTGCGGGGACAGGCGTGGCCCTATCCCCGCATTGCATGGCTTGATATGGCTTGAAATGGTTTGCTTATTCACCGGTTCTGGTTTGAAAGTGTCCGAAACTGGCCTTTACAGCCTCAAGACTGGCCCGCAAGTGGCCTGGCAGATGGCCCGCTCGAAACAAAAAACAGGACATGCAGGTCAGATCCAAGCCATGCGGCACCCTCACCCCCGGATCAAGTCCGGGAATGAGGCCGAGACCATGCCGCAGTGCCCCTCTCCCGCGTCACCCCGGCCCTCGCTTTCGCAAGGGCAGGCTGGCCGGGGTCCATTTTGATGCCTCAAGATGGATTCCGGCCGCAGCCTGTCCCGGACCACGATCCGGGGCCGGAATGACGATAACAGCGATGT
>JALWUB010000304.1 GCA_026993275.1 Robiginitomaculum sp.
TGGTCACGGCGTTGCACTTTCAGAGCTTTGTGTTCCTGTTTATCGCCTTGCTGATTCCGGTGGGCCTGGTGTTCGGGCCGCAAATCGCCGGGCCGGTGTTTCTGGTCTGGAGCAACACCTATCTCTATCTGATCCTGCGCCGCCTTTATGGCGCCAGCCGCATTGGCGCCCTGGTGCGCATTCTTGTCCTTGACATCAGCTATCTGATCTTGCTGCTGCTGGCATTTCTGCTGTTGCTGATCCTGGGCGTGGTGTTTGTATAAGGGCAAGGCCCTGTCCAACCCGGATGGGCGCGCCAGCGCAAAATGGCCGGGATGACTGAGTTCTTCCTCCCAACCCCCTGCAAGACATGAAACACTCAAAATGTCCGGTGCATGCGTTGGAAAAACCCCCTTTTTCCCGTTTTCCCCCGGGATAGCGGTGGCCTTTGAGGCCCTGCAAAGGGCTTTCAGGGGGTGTCTGGGGCGCGCACGGGGGCATCCCTTGCGCCGCTTGTGGGGCGCAAGGCCATGCAGGGCCTTGATTCACAATCTCATTCGTCCGTGCCGAGCCGTCTTTGACGGTCCCGCACAGCCTGATTATGCGCTTGTGCGCAGAAGCGGGGACAGGCGCAGGCCTATCCCCGCATTTCATGGCTTGCCATGGCCCGAAATGGCCTGCTGCTGCCCCGGATTGGCGTCTTTGTTTCTGAAACTGGCCTGCAAATGGCCTGGCCCATGGCCCGTTCGCGGCAAAAACAGGGCATGCGGGCCATGAGCAAGCCATGCGGCGGGACTCCCTCTCCCCGGTGGGGAGAGGGTCAGGGCGAGGGGATCGTGAGTCTGAGCATGAAATTCCGCCCGCGGCTATTTCTGCAAGACTGAACCCCCCTCACCGTTCGTTGAAAATGGCCATCGGTCATTTCCTGCCCCACCCTTGCCCTGCAGGAAGAGGGGCGCAACGGGATGTCCCGCGTCTCTTTGTCCCCTCTCCCTTGGGGAGAGGGTCAGGGTGAGGGGTTTGTGAGTTTGAGAATGAACCCCTGCCTTCGACTATTTCTGCAAGATTGAACCCCCTCACCTCGATCCTCTCCCCAGCGGGGAGAGGAGGCGCAACGGGATGGCCTGCGTCTCTTCTGTCCCCTCTCCCTTGGGGAGAGGGTCAGGGTGAGGGGTTTGTGAGTTTGAGAATGAACCCCTGCCTTCGACTATTTCTGCAAGACTGGAACCCCCTCACCTCGATCCTCTCCCCACCGGGGAGAGGAAGCGCAGCGGGATGGCCTGCGTCTCTTTTTACCCCTTCTCCCATAGGGAAACGAAAAGAGCATTCCCCCAATGATGAAGAGAGAAGAGAACGTGAGGGTTTCTAGCATTCTAAGAATCGGTGTAACTTGCTGCTATGGAAGGCTTTACTACAGCATTAATAGCCGCTGGTTCTGCACTGGTTGTAGTGCTACTGCAAGAACTTTTTAAGTGGCTCAACACGCGAACCAGCAGACATCACGAGTTACTAATAGAAGCATATAATGAATATTTATCTGGGCTATCTGAACGGGCGTCAATTTTACACGCACATTCTGAACGCACCGAGAAAGCAACAAGCAGAATGATTGCTGGAAAACAAAAAATTGCGGCTTATGCGCCAAGTAACGTAGTTATAGCGCTAGCTGGGCTCGAAGCGACAACGATGCGTTTATCCGATAGAGACACACAAATAGCCATGGTGAACCTTGTTCAGTCTATGCGAAAAAGCGTGAGAGCAGGAAACAGTGAGTTGGGTGAAGAAATACATGCAATTTTATTTTCCTCCATACACCTTAAAAATATTTAGCTCAATCAGCTATTTCAGCTTTCCTTTCTCACCCCATTCCCCGTCTCCACATAGACCTCGCCGCCGCTCTCGATGAACTTTTCGCGCATGTCCTTCATGCCGCGTTCGATGTCGGCGCGCTCGTTGTCCGAGAGCCCCGCCGCATAATCGCGCACGTCCTGGGTGATTTTCATGGAGCAGAACTTGGGGCCGCACATGGAGCAGAAATGCGCCGTCTTGTGGGCTTGCTTGGGCAGGGTGCGATCATGAAAATCACGGGCGGTTTCGGGATCCAGCGACAGGTTGAACTGGTCCTCCCAGCGAAACTCGAAACGGGCGCGGCTGACCGCGTCATCACGGATTTGCGCCGCCGGGTGGCCCTTGGCGAGATCGGCGGCATGGGCGGCGAGCTTGTAGGTGATGACGCCGGTCTTGACATCCTGGCGGTCGGGCAGGCCCAGGTGCTCCTTGGGCGTGACGTAGCACAGCATGGCGGTGCCGAACCAGCCGATCATGCCGGCGCCAATGGCCGAGGTGATGTGATCATAGCCGGGCGCAATGTCTGTGGTCAGCGGGCCCAAGGTGTAGAACGGCGCCTCATTGCAGACTTCCAGTTGCCGGGTGACATTCTCGTGGATCTTGTGCATGGGCACATGGCCCGGGCCCTCGATCATCACCTGGCAGCCGCGCTCCCACGCGATCTTGGTCAGCTCGCCCAGGGTTTCCAGCTCGGCAAATTGCGCTTCGTCATTGGCGTCGGCGATGGAGCCGGGGCGCAGGCCGTCGCCAAGGCTGAACGAGACATCATAGCGGCGCATGATGTCGCAAATGTCCTCGAAATGCTCGTAGAGGAAGCTTTCCTTGTGGTGGTGCAGGCACCATTTGGCCATGATCGAGCCGCCGCGGCTGACAATGCCGGTGACGCGTTTGGCCGTGAGATGGATATAGCGCAGCCGCACCCCCGCATGGATGGTGAAATAGTCCACGCCCTGCTCGGCCTGTTCGATCAGGGTGTCCTTGAAGACCTCCCAGGTCAGGTTTTCGGCCACGCCGTTCACCTTTTCCAGCGCCTGGTAGATCGGCACCGTGCCGATGGGCACCGGCGCATTGCGCAAGATCCATTCGCGGGTGGTGTGGATATTGCGGCCCGTGGAGAGGTCCATCACCGTATCGGCGCCCCAGCGGATCGCCCAGACCATTTTTTCCACCTCCTCCTCGACCGAGGAGGCGAGCGCCGAATTGCCGATATTGGCATTGACCTTGGTGAGAAAATTGCGGCCGATGATCATCGGCTCGAGTTCGCCATGATTGATGTTGGCGGGGATGATGGCGCGGCCGCGGGCGACCTCGTCGCGGACGAATTCCGGCGTGATGAAGGCCGGGATGGCGGCGCCAAAGCTGTTGCCGTCGCTTATGCGTGCCTCTGCGCCCTCGGCGGCCTGCCTGCGGCCGAGATTCTCGCGCTCGGCGACATAGCGCATCTCATCAGTAATGATCCCGGCGCGGGCGTACTCCATTTGGGTCAGCGGCCCCTCGCCGGTGCCGCGCAAGGGCCGCGGCGTATGGGCAAAGGCCGGGGCCAGGTGGCTGGCGCCAACGCCGCCATTGTCCTCGGGGCGCACGTCGCGGCCTTCATACTCCTTGACGCCGCCACGGGCGCGCACCCAGGCCGTGCGATGGCGCGGCAGACCCTTTTGCACGTCAATGACTGCCTCCGGGTCCGTGTACGGCCCGGTGGTGTCATAAACCCGCACCGGCGGCTCGTTTGCGCTTTCATGCAGGTCGATTTGCCGGTGCGGCACCCTGATGTGGGGCGCGCCCGCAGGGGAGGTATAGACCTTGCGCGAGGCCGGCAGCGGCCCGGTGGATACGCTTTGCGGTTTCACATTGATCGCTGGCTTGTTCATGGCTCTGGTTCTTTCATCAGGGTTTTTACAATCAAGTCTTCCACGTAGTCCGGGTCCTTAAGTCCAAGGAGCGTTATGAATGCCTCCTCTGCATCGCCGAAATATATCATCAACCGGCGCGGCTTAGAATCCTTATCGTTTATGATTGCGTGCAACGTTGAAGAAAACAGGATTTTCCTTTCTCTTCCATTTCTTCCTTCAATTATCAAGCGTTTGTTTGTCAAAACATATTTCTCACATAATCTTTTTCTATAATCATTTTCTGGCGATAGAAAATTTATTGACATTACAGCCGCCATAAATAAGAATCCTGCACAAAGAATCCCAACACTAATAGCTGAGACCCCTGAAACGTTTAGTTTATTAGAAAAATATAGAATAGTAATGGACATAATAATTGTTGCGATTATCCAAAATAAATGCTTTAACTTTTCTTTCGACCAGACTCTAAGCGCATTTAATTGATCTTGATCTGGCGCTCCATGCCAGATAACCTCCTCACCATCCAGCAATATATCCTGGATATTTTCCATCTACTCCGTCCCTTCGCCGGCATGACCCGTATCAGGTTCCAAGGGTGCGTCTCAGCCCGGACGTGAATCACGGGCGCCCCTCGAAGCCGGGCCACTATAGCGCGCTTTGCCGCCTTGCGAAACGGCTGCTGTTCAGGCCAGCAATTCCAGCACCAGCCGGTCGGTCAGCGCCCGCCCGTTGTCGCTCACGCGCAGATGACCGCCGCGTGTTTCAAGCCAGCCCTCGTCCTGCAGGGCGCGCAGAATGCCGGGGTCCGGGGCAAAGCCGGTCTGGGTTTTCAGGCGCGCAAGATCCACGCCCTCGCGCA
>JALWUB010000305.1 GCA_026993275.1 Robiginitomaculum sp.
CTATGGCCTTGCCAAGGGCTTCGCGCAACGCCTCGATGCTCTCGAACCAGCCGCCACGGCGCTGGCCCGGCAGGGCCTGGTGCAAATGGCGCATCAGCGGCCCGGTGCAATAGACCCGGTCAATGCCCGCCTGTTCTATATCCCAGGCCAGCGCTTCATGATAGCGGCGCGCGCCTGCGCCCAGCTCCAGCATGTCGCCCAGCACGGCAATGCGCCTTTGCCCCGGCCAGTGCCCCAAGGTCTGCAGCGCAGCGGCCATGGAAACCGGGTTGGCATTATAGGAATCGTCAATCAGTGTGGCCTCGCCCTGCGCCAGCGCCAAGGGCACCACCCCGCCGCGCCCCGGCAAGGGCGACAGCGTTGCCAGCGCCGCCACCGCATCTGCGGCATCAACGCCGCTGAACACCGCCGCGGCGACAGCGGCTGCGGCATTGACGCCCCAGTGCGCCCCGCTGCATTTGAGCGCAAAGCCATGGCGTTCGCCAAAGACATCCAGTTCGCCGCGCGAGCCCTGCGGGCCGGTTTCAAAGCTGGTGATGCGCACATCGGCCGTGCGCGCATGGCCAAAGCTGACAATGCGCCTGACCCGGTGCTGGCGGGCCAGATCCCCAAGCCTGCCGGCCAGAGGCTCGTCAGCCGGGATCACGGCAACGCTGTTTTGCCCCATGGCAGACCAGACCTGCGCCTTTTCTTCGGCAATGGCATCCAGCGAGCCCAGGGCGGCAATGTGGGCGGGCGCCAGGCGCGTAACCAGCCCCACATGGGGCCGCACCAGCGCGGCCAGCGGTGCAATTTCACCGGCATGATTCATGCCCAGCTCAAACACGGCGCGTTTGCAGCCCCTTGGCATGCGCGCCAGCGACAAGGGCACACCCCAATGATTGTTATAGGATTTTTCCGAAGCATGGGCCGGGCCCGCCGCGGCAAAGATCGCCGCAATGGCCTCCTTGACGCTTGATTTTCCCACCGAGCCGGTCACCGCCACCCGGTGCGCCGAAGAGCGTTCGCGGGCCCGCGCTGCCATGCGCGCCAGCCCCTGCAGCGTGTCATCAACCAGGGCCTGGGGCCCGCTGCCCGTGCGCTGGTCCACCAGTGCCGCCACCGCGCCCTGTTCATAGGCCTTGCCAACAAAGGCGTGGCCATCGCGCTGCGCATGCAGGGCGACGAAAAGATCGCCCGGCTTCAGCGTGCGCGTGTCGATGCTGATGCCGCTGGCCTGCCAGTCACCGCCATCAATCAGCGCCGCACCGGTTGCCTGCGCCACCTCAAGGGCTGTCCACAACGCTTTACTCATGGCCGCCCCCCGTTTTGCGCCAGCACTGCGCGGGCAATTTCGACATCGTCAAAGGGAATGCACGCATCGCCAATGATCTGCCCGCTTTCATGCCCCTTGCCGGCAATGACCAGCGCATCGCCCGCTTCAAGACCGGCTATGGCCGTGGCGATCGCGTCACGGCGGTCGGCAATCTCCAGCGCATCCGGGCATCCGGCCAGCACCGCCTTGCGGATCTTGGCCGGGTCCTCATGGCGCGGATTGTCGTCGGTGACGATGACCCGATCGGCAAGCTGCGCGGCAACGGCGCCCATTTGCGGCCGTTTCAGCGGGTCGCGGTCGCCACCGCAGCCAAAGACCAGGTGAATCCGCCCCTTGGTGTGCGGCCGCATGGCCCGCAACAGCTTGTCCAGGCCGTCGCGGGTGTGGGCAAAGTCCACAAACACCGGCGCGCCACTGGCCGCCGTCCCGGCCCTTTGCAAACGCCCGCGCACGCCCTGCAGCGCACCAAGCGCCTCCAGCGCCGTGTCCAGCGCGATGCCGCCTTGCAGCGCCAGCGCCAGCGCCAGCACGGCATTTTGTGCCTGAAACTCGCCCGCCAGCGGCAGTTCGACACTGTGCAGGGCGCCGTCAATGCTCAAGTCAAGGTGCTGGCTTTGCGCCAGCGGGCGCACCTCCAGCAAACGGATGCCGGACCCCTCCCAGCCAACCTCCATGACCTCGAGCCCGCGGGCACGGGCGCGCTCCGCCATGCGCTTGCCATAAGAGCCATCAGCCATGATCGCCGCCGCGGACCCGGGCGGGGCCAGGGTTTCGAACAGGCGCGCCTTGGCCTCAAAATAGCTTTCAAAGCCATCATGATAGTCAAAATGGTCCTGGCTGAGATTGGTAAAGCCGGTCTGGCTGATGCGGACCCCGTCGAGGCGGCTTTGCTCCAGCCCGTGGCTGGACGCCTCCAGCGCCACATGATCCACGCCCGCCCTGGCCAGCCGGTGCAGCTCGCGGTGCAGGCTGACCGGGTCCGGCGTGGTGTGATGCAGGCGCCTGACACCGTCCTTCGTGGTCACGCCCAAAGTGCCAAGACAGGCCGCTTCATGGCCTGCATGGCTCCAGATCTGGCGCAGAAAGTCCACCGTCGAGCTCTTGCCATTGGTGCCGGTCACGGCGGCAATGGTTTTGGGCTGGCAGGGATAAAACCGCGCCGCCATCAACGCCAGATCATGGCGCGGCCGGGCGCTTTCGATCAGGGGCACCTCCGGGCGCGGCGTGCCTGCGGGCGCCAGCACCGCCACAGCGCCCCTGGCCAGCGCCTCGCCGATGAAGCGGCGGCCATCGGTGCGGGTGCCCGGCAGCGCCGCAAACAGATAGCCCGGCCTGACCGCGCGGCTGTCTGCCGTCAGGCCGGTGATCTGCACCGCGCCCTCCTGCCCGTGCAGGCCGTGCACCAGTTGCGCCAGCTTCACTGTTCCGCCTCCCTGATGCTGGCCAGCCTGTTGCTGCGGGCAAAGCCGGGCAGCAGGACCGGGCCGATGCGGCTGATCACCCGGCCCGCGACCGGCGCCGCATTCCAGCCTGCCGTTTCCCAGCCGCTGGTCTGGCGGTCGCCTCTGGGCTCGTCAAGCAGGATGAACACCAGATATTGCGGATCGGAGGCGGGGAAGATCGCGGCAAAGGAGGTGACATTGCGGTCCTTGGCGTATGTGCCGGTTTTGCGGTCCAGTTTTTCGGCAGAGCCAGTCTTGCCGGCCACCTCATAGCCCGGCACATCGGCGCGCCGCCCTGTGCCCCGGGTGACGACCTCGCGCATCAGGCGCAGCACCATGCTGGCGCTTTGCGGCGACACCACCTGCCGCGCCGGCGGCTGATAGCCCGGCGGGCGCGCCAGCACCGTCAGCGGCACCAGCCGGCCATGATTGGCCAGCGCGCCCATGGCCTGGACAAAGGCCAGTGGGGTGACGGTGATGCCGTGGCCGAAGCCGATGGTGGCGGTCTTGACCGGGCGCCAGACCCTTGAGGCCATATAGGGCCTGGCGCTTTCACGCAGCTCGATCCTGGCGGCATCCAGCAGGCCAAACGCCTCCAGATAACGCTGTTGCAGGGCGCCGCCCAGCTTCAGCGCAATCAGCGCCGCGCCCTTGTTGGAAGACTGCACCAGAATGTCGCGGGTGCTCAGCTTGTGCCTGTGGCGGTGCATGTCCCTGATCGTCCTGCCATCCACGACAAGCGGGCTGACCACATCATAGACATCATCAGGCCCGGTCAGGCCCTGATCGAACGCCATCGCCAGGGTCAGCGGCTTGAAGACCGAGCCCAGTTCATAGCGGTCTGTTGCGGCACGATTGCGGCGCTCGTTTGGCGAAGCCTTGCCGGGAGCATTGGGATCAAAGGAAGGCAGGCCCGCCAGAGCCAGCACTTCGCCGGTCTTCACCCGGGTGACGATGCCGAGCGCCGCCAGCGGATGAAAGTCGTCCATGGCGGCGCGCAACTCGCTTTGCAGGGCAAACTGGATGCGTGTGTCAATCGACAGCGCCAGCGGCGCTGCCCGCTCGTTCAGCAGGCGCGCATCAAAGGCCCGCTCGGCGCCGCTGGCGCCATGGCCGTCGGCATTGACCCAGCCCAGCAGATGCGCCGCAAAGGACCGGCGCGGATAGTAGCGGGTCTGCTCCGGCACAAAGCTGAGCCCCGGCAGGCCGAGCGCGAACAGGGCATCACGGATTCTGGGGGTGAGCCGGTGGCCAAGGCTGGCGCGGCCGCGGCCGCCCTGCAAGCGCCGCCGCAAGGCAGCCTCGTCGGCCATGCCGCGAATCCTGGAAAGCCGCGCCGCCAGTTTTGCCGGATCACGGATATAGGCCCGCTCGATATAGGCCGAGTAGGTCTCGATGCTGGAAGCCAGCAAGGCGCCATTGCGGTCGGTCATCCGGGCGCGCGGCGGCAAGACGGCCATGACCGGATTGTGGCTGCGCACCGCCACCGGCCGGTGCGCAAACAGGGTCAGGCCGACCGAGCGCGCCATCAGCACCGCATAGCCGAGTGCAAACACCACAGCGAACAGCAACAGCCGCGGCCGGGCCGCCCGCACGGCATCCCTTTGCCCCCCTGAAAGCGAAAAAAGCTCTGCAACGTCAATGTGTTCGACGTCCGCCAAAGGCACTGTAACGCGCCCGGAACGCATCAGTTGTGCGCCGTCCCTGCCGCCACCGGGGACGGCGTGAACCCGGGTCCGGCACCGGTTTCAAGGCGGGCGC
>JALWUB010000306.1 GCA_026993275.1 Robiginitomaculum sp.
GGGTCTTGCCGGGCAAACTCTTTGCCTTTGGCGAGCCCAATGCGCGCTTTATCAAGCTGGCCGGGGATTCCGTGCTGGGCGAAATCATGAATGAGGGCCGCATTCAGAACGCCCTCGACCGGGCCCGTGAACTGCGCGCCAGGGTCTTGCATGCGGTCAGCAAGGTGGAGCATTTGCTCGTGGCCCGCGGCAAAGACCTGTAAATGGCGATGCGGCGGCGAAGCAGCGGACGTGCCCCCGCTCTGGGCCTGGTGCTGGGTTGGACCGGCGCAGCGGCCGCGCTGGGGCTTCTGGTGTTCGCGGGGGTCAGCCTGGCGCGCCTGCGGGCGGTGCGCGCCAGCATTGACCCCGACAGCCTGTGCCCGGCAGGCACGCCGCCAGCGATCATCGCCGTGCTGGTGGATTCCAGCGATGCGCTCAGCGCTTTGCAGCAGACCCGGATCCGCCAGCTGCTGGACCGGGAATTGGCGCACCTGCCGCGCGGCGCCCGGGTCGATGTCTACCGGGCCACCGCCAGGGCAGGCGCCCTGGCCAAACCCCTGTTTCGCAAATGCGCCCCGGCGCCTGCATCGGCAGCGCAAAGCGGCTGGAGCGAAAACCCGCAGAGTCTGCAAAAATTGCGGCGCGAGCGCTTCGAAAAGCCGTTGCAGGCGGCGCTGGCACAGGCCATGAAAGCCAGCCCGCGGCCCGTCTCGCCCATTCTCGAAACCATTGCCGCCGCGAGCACACAGTCGTTTGGCAGCCTTGATCTGAAAGATCCATCTGCACAGGCACCGGCCTTGCGGATGATCATCATTTCGGATTTCCTGCAAAACAGCCCCCTGCTGGTGCAATACCGGCCATATCCGGACATTGCCGAATTCTCGCGCTCGCCGGCCTGGACAGCCACCCGCCCGGTGCTGGACGGGGTGCGCCTGACCCTGCTCTACATCAGCAGGCCAGAATCCATGACCCTGCAGAACGAGCGCCACCGGCTCTGGTGGTGCAGCTATTTCAAGATGCGCGGCGCCGCCGCTTGCCGTATGGAACGCATTTAGAGCGCCGCCATACCACCGTGAATTGCTTGCCGCATGAATTTTCCGCGGCTGCGCCTTGGTTGCAAATTGCGGCCGGTTCGCACGAAAGGGGCAGGGCATGGCCAAAACCGGCACAAATTTGTATGAGAGATGGCGTATGAGCAATCGTGCGCAAATGGCTGGGTTTGTTTCAGGGGGAGTGCCATGCGGGCAATTGGCGTTTTACTGGTTTTGATTGGTCTGGGAGCCATTGGCATCAAGCTGCTGGCAGCTTACGCGCATATCGATGTCATGCCCTATTTTGGCATGGTGGCGGACTTTGGCCGCACCATGCATGCACAATACGGCGCGTATTGGGATTACGGCGTGCGGGGTGCTGTGCTCATTCTGGGGGTCATCATCATCCTCTTGACCCCCAAATACGACGATTAGACGGCTTGCGGGCAGGCCTATGCGGGCCTGGCGGCAAGGCGTTCCTTCAGGCGTGCGCTGGCGCGCTGCTTGATGCTGGCCGAGCGCAACTGGCCGCAGGCCGCGTCGATGTCGCGGCCCCGGGGCGTGCGGATGGGCGAGGCATAGCCGGCCTTGTTGACAATGTCGGCAAAGGCCTCGATGCGGCTCCAGCTTGAGCATTCATAGGGCGCGCCGGGCCAGGGGTTGAACGGGATCAGATTGATCTTGGCCGGAATGCCCGCCAGCAGGCGCACCAGTTCGCGCGCCTCGGCATCGGAATCGTTGACACCCTTGAGCATGACATACTCGAAGGTGATGCGCCGGGCATTGGACACACCGGGATAGGTACGGCAGGCCTGCAGCAGTTCGGCCAGGGGGTAAGCGCGATTGACCGGCACCAGTTCATCGCGCAGCTCATCGCGCACCGCATGCAGCGAGATTGCCAGCATGGCCTGCGCCCGCGTGCCCAGTTCATGCATTTTGGGCACCACGCCGGAGGTCGAGACGGTGATGCGGCGGCGCGAAATGGCAATGCCGTCGCCGTCCGACAGCACATCCATGGCGGCGGCCACATTGTCCAGATTATACAAGGGCTCGCCCATGCCCATGAAGACGATGTTGGTGATCGCCCGGTCATCCCTGGCGCTCGGCCAGTCACTTAAGTCATCGCGGGCAATCAGGATCTGGCTGACAATCTCGGCCGCGGTGAGATTGCGCACCAGCGCCTGCGTGCC
Source organism: Robiginitomaculum sp. (assembly GCA_026993275.1). Classification (GTDB taxonomy): domain Bacteria; phylum Pseudomonadota; class Alphaproteobacteria; order Caulobacterales; family Maricaulaceae; genus Robiginitomaculum_B. The sequence continues at coordinate 2,204 of JALWUB010000306.1, forward strand.
GGTGTGGCAGAATGTGCAGTTCAGGGTGCAGCCGACCTGGCTGGAAATGCACAAGGCCCCGGCGCGGCCGACGCCGGGAATGAACACCGATTCCACCTCCACCCCCGGCCCCAGGCGAATGAGATATTTGCGGGTGCCGTCCGTTGACACCTGGCGTGCGGCCAGCTCCGGCCGCGCCAGGGTGAAACGCTCCGCCAGCGCCGTGCGCAGGGGTTTGGCGATGTCCGTCATCGCCGCGAAATCCTGCTGGCCATAATGATAGATCCAGCGCCAGAGCTGGTTGACGCGCATGCGCACCTGGCGCTCCGGCACACCGGCCTGCAACAGCGCGGCGCGCAAACCAGCGCGGTCAAGACCGGCAAGGGAAGGCATGGCGTCTGGTGTGTTCATGCGGGCCTTATAGCCGCCGCCTGGCCGCTTAAAAACCTATTTGCACAGGGCGTCGGCCTTTTTCAGCGCCGCGGTGATGCCCGCAAGGGAAAATTCATAGGCCGTGGCGGTGCCGCGCGCCGAGCGTGCCTCGATGCGCATGGACGCGCCCTTGCGCATGGCATTGACCAGCTTTCTTTCGTCCCGCTCATCTTCGATAAAGGCTTCCTTGCCATCGGCATACATGGTGATGCGGGTGGAACCGATCCGGACCCTGGGCGGCGGCACCGACTTGATGGTGTAGCCGGTCATCAGGCTGGGCTGGTGCACCGCCGAGCCGGATTTCCACGAGGTGACAAAGAAAATCACGTCGCCATGATCGACGTTCTTGGGCGACTTGTCGCGGGCATAGCTGCGCACATAGCACATCAGATCGCCATCGGCGGGCATGGTGAACACGGCCCAGTCCCTGATCGTCTGGTGCAGTCTGGGCTGGGCGGCCCTGGCGCCAAAGGCGCTGGCCAGCAGCAGGATCAGCGATGCCGACAACACATGAAAGCGCACGGACTTCACCCCTTGAATTCAAGCGCCTTATTAAAGCGCAAACAGCCTTAACCCTGCCTTAACGGAACACCCGAACGGTGATATTGCCATGCGCATCAATGGCGGCGCGGCGCATGCCCTGGGAGATGAAGGGCATGGCAATGCGGCCCTGCGCATCCAGCGCAATCAGGCCGCCATCACCGCCCTGGCGCTGCATGTCGGCAAGCGCCCCCGCAGCAGCAGCATCAACGCTCATCCCGGCATAGGCCATGCGCGCCGAAACATCAGCGGCAACCGCCGCGCGGATGAAAAACTCGCCCTGGCCCGTGCACGACACGGCAACGCGCTCATCGGCCCAGGTGCCGGCGCCGATCAGCGGCGTATCGCCGACCCGGCCCGGCATCTTGTTGAGCACGCCGCCGGTGGAGGTCGCAGCACACAGCCGTCCCTGCGCATCCAGCGCCACACAGCCCACCGTGCCGTGCGCCAGGGCCTCGCTGGCCGCCATGGAGGTGGCCGCGGGGGTGTAATAGTGCGCCGGGTCCGTGACCCGCTCCAGCCCGGCAGCGGCACAGAATTTCGCGGCGCCCGCGCCCGCAAGCAGCACATGCGGGGTCTGCTCCATCACCGCACGCGCCGCGGCAACGGGCGAGACAAAGCCTTGCAGGGCACACACCGCCCCGGCACGGCGGCTGGCGCCATCCATGACCGCGGCATCCAGCTCATAATCGCCATCGCGATTGGGCGCAGCCCCCTTGCCGGCAATGTAATAGCCGGCCTCCTCCATGCCCTGGACCATGGCAACGGCGGTATCGAGCGCTGATGCGCCCCGGTCCAGCATCGCCCGGCCGCCCTTGACCAGGGCCTCCATATGAGCCGTTTCGCGGCTCTGGTCTGCATTGCGGATCGGCCCGGCACCGCCATGTATGGCCAGGGCGACAGGCGCGCTCATGAAGGCGATTCAGGCTCTGCCGGGCGCCGCAACAGGGCGCAGGCGGCCTGGCGGTGGCGCGGCTTGACGTGCGCCGCCACAATGCCCATGGCGGTGGCGAGCACAGTGGCATCATCGGTAAAGCCAAGCCCGGCAATGAAATCCGGGATCATGTCGGCGGGGACGACGAAATAGGCCAGGGCCGCAAAGAGAACGCCCTTGACCCGCGCCGGGGTTTGCGCATCGGTGGCGCAATACCAGGCGGCCGCAAGGTCTTCGGAAAAGGGAATCTTGCCCAGCGTGGCCCAGAACTTGGGCCAGAAGCGGCGCGGCGGGCGGCGCCTTGGCCGCGCCAGCACCAGCGGCAGGCCGGAGCCGGGTTTTTCTTCCAAAAGCGCAGGCAAAGGCTTGGGTTCTTTTTGCATTGGGGGTACATGCCTCCTTGATGGTCATCATAGCAGACCAGCATAT
>JALWUB010000307.1 GCA_026993275.1 Robiginitomaculum sp.
CCTGCGAGGACACCTCGCACCAGGCGATAAGAGTGGATGTGCGCGCCGATGGCGGGCGCGACTTCACCGTGATTGATTCCGAATGCGTCGGCTGTAATCTGTGCCAGCATGTGTGCCCGGTGCCCGGCTGCATCACCATGGCGGCACAGGACAATGGCCTGCCCTATCTGACCTGGCCCGAGCACCCGAAGAACCCGATGAAAGCTGCGGAGTAGTGCGATGAACGCCCCGATCACCCCGGTCCCCAACGACCTTGACGCCTACTGGATGGCGTTTACCCCGAACCGGGCCTTCAAGAAGCATCCGCGCCTGTTCGTTGCTGCCGAAGGCATGTATTACACCACCCATGACGGCCGCCAGGTGCTGGACGGCATTGCCGGCCTGTGGTGCTGCAATGCCGGGCACAAGCGGCCGCGCATCGTCAAGGCCATCCAGGACCAGGTGGAGGAACTGGACTATTCGCCGGGTTTCCAGATGGGCCATCCCAAGGCGTTCGAACTGGCCAACCGGCTCAAGGCCATCATGCCGGGCGACCTCAACCATGTGTTCTTTGTCAATTCGGGCTCGGAAAGCGTCGAGACGGCGCTGAAGATCGCCATTGCCTATCACCGGGCGCGCGGCGAAGGCCACCGCACCCGCCTGATCGGCCGCGAAAAGGGCTATCACGGGGTCAATTTCGGCGGCATGTCGGTGGGCGGCATGCCCGCCAACCGCAAGATGTTCGGCGCCCTGGTCGCCGGGGTCGATCATCTGCGCCATACCCACGGCATCGAGGAAAACCTGTTCACCCGCGGCCAGCCCGAACACGGCGCCTGGCTGGCCGATGACCTGGAGCGGCTGTGCCAGTTGCACGACCCGTCCACCATCGCCGCCGTCATCGTCGAGCCCATTGCCGGATCCGCCGGGGTCATCATGCCGCCCAAGGGCTATCTGGAACGCCTGCGCGAAATCAGCAGGAAACACGGAATCCTGATGATCCTGGACGAGGTCATCACCGGCTTTGGCCGCATGGGCAAGCCATTTGCGTCAAACTATTTCGATGTGGATGCCGACATTGTCTGCACCGCCAAGGCCATTGCCAATGGCGTCATTCCCATGGGCGCGGTGTTCGTGCACGACCATGTGCACGAGGCCTTCATGCAGGGGCCGGAGGACCTGATCGAATTCTTCCATGGCTATACCTATTCGGCCAATCCCATGGCCTGCGCCGCTTCACTGGCAACGCTGGATACCTATGAGGAAGAGGGCCTGTTTTACCGGGGCACCGAGCTTTGGGACTATTGGGAAGACGCGGTGCATTCGCTCAAGGGCCTGCCCCACGTTGTCGACATCCGCAATATGGGCCTGATCGGCGCGGTCGAGCTGGAATCCATTCCCGGCCATGTCACCCGCCGGGCCACCGAGGCCTTTCTGAAGGCCTATGAAAAAGGCCTGCTCATCCGCACCACCGGCGACATCATCGCATTTTCGCCACCGCTGATTATCGAGAAAAAGCATATCGACTTCATGTTCGAGACCATGCGCGACGTGCTCAAGACCATTGATTAGGACAAGACCTTGAAAATTATCAAACACATCATTGGCGGCAAGGAAACCGCCGGAACCAGCGGCAAGACCCAGCCGGTCTACAACCCGTCCACCGGTGAGCAGAGCGGCGAAGTCGTGCTCGGCGGTGCTGCCGAGGTGGATGCCGCCGTGCAGGCTGCGCAGGCAGCGTTCGCGGACTGGTCCGCCACGCCGCCAGCCAAGCGGGCGCGGCTGATGTTCGCCTTGCGCGAGGTGATGAACGCCCGCCGCGACGAAATCGCCCGCACCATTTCCGCCGAACATGGCAAGACCCATGGCGACGCCCTGGGCGAAGTCACCAGAGCGCTGGAAGTGGTGGAGTTTGCCGCCGGAATCCAGAGCCACCTCAAGGGCAGTTTCTCGCGTGATGTCGGCCCGCAGATCGACACCTGCGACGAGCGCCAGCCTCTGGGTGTGGTGGCAGGCATCACGCCGTTCAACTTTCCCTCCATGGTGCCCCTGTGGATGATCCCGATGGCGCTGGCCTGCGGCAACACCTTTGTTCTGAAACCCTCCGAGCGCGATCCGTCCTCGGCCAATCTGGTGTTTGACCTGTTCAAGCAGGCCGGCCTGCCGGACGGCGTGCTGAACATCGTCCATGGGGGCAAGGGCGCGGTGGATGCGGTGCTGGATCATCCCGGCATTGCCGCCGTCAGCTTTGTCGGCTCCACGCCGATTGCCGAATATGTCTATACGCGCGGCTGCGCGGCGGGCAAGCGCGTGCAGGCGCTGGGCGGCGCCAAGAACCACATGATCATCATGCCCGATGCCGACATGGACCAGGCCGCCGATGCGCTGATGGGCGCGGGCTTCGGCTCGGCGGGCGAGCGCTGCATGGCCATTTCCGTGGCCGTGCCGATTGGCGAGAAGACCGCCGACATGCTGGTGGACAAGCTCGCGCCGCGCGTTGCCGCCTTGAAAATCGGCCCTCCTGATGACCCCGAAGCCGAAATGGGCCCGGTGATTACCGCCGCCGCCCGCGATCGCATCGAGGCCTGCATTGCGGCAGGCGAAAAAGAGGGGGCCAAGGTCGTCGTCGATGGCCGCGGGCTGAAACTGCAAGGCTATGAAGGCGGCTTCTGGGTGGGCGGCACGCTGATTGACGGCGTCACCCCGGACATGGAGATTTACCGCACCGAGATTTTCGGCCCGGTGCTCAGCGTTTTGCGGGCGCGGGACTATGACCAGGCCGTGGACCTCATCAACAAGCACGAATATGGCAATGGCACCGCGATCTTCACCCGCGACGGCGATGCGGCGCGCGATTTCGCCAAGCGCATCCAGGTCGGCATGGTCGGCGTCAATGTGCCCATCCCGGTGCCGGTGGCGACCCACAGCTTTGGCGGCTGGAAACGCTCGCTCTTTGGCAGCCACGGCATTTACGGCCCCGAAGCGGTGCATTTCTACACGCGCCTGAAAACCGTTACCGCGCGCTGGCCCACGGGCATCCGCGCCGGCGCGCAATTCACCTTCCCCAGCATGGAATAGAGGACAAGACAATGGCAAAACTACGCGGCGGCCTCATCCAGATGGCCCTGAAAGCCTCCACCGACAAAAGCCCGGCGGAAATCACCCAGGCCATGATCGAGGCGCATATTCCCTATATCGAGGAAGCCGGCAAGAAGGGCGTGCAGGTGCTGTGCTTCCAGGAAGTCTTCACCCAGCCCTACTTCTGCCCCTCCCAGGACAGCAAGTGGTTTGACGCCGCCGAGCCCATCCCGGACGGGCCGACAACGCGGCTGATGCAGGAGTTCGCCAAGAAATACAACATGGTCATCGTCGTGCCGATTTACGAGGCCGCCGATGTCACCGGCATCTATTACAATACCGCCGCGGTGATCGACGCCGACGGCGAATACCTGGGCAAATACCGCAAGACCCACATCCCGCAAGTGGCGGGCTTCTGGGAAAAGTTCTTCTTCAAGCCCGGCCAGTCCAACTGGCCCGTGTTCAGAACCAAGTATTGCAAGCTCGGCGTCTATATCTGCTATGACCGCCACTTCCCCGAAGGCTGGCGGGCGCTGGCGCTGAACGGCGCCGAATACATCGTCAACCCGTCCGCCACCGTGGCCGGGCTTTCCGAATATCTGTGGAAGCTGGAACAGCCCGCCTCTGCCGCTGCCAATGGCTGTTTCATCGGCGCCATCAACCGGGTCGGCCACGAACAGCCCTGGGACATTGGCGAGTTCTACGGCCAGAGCTATTTCGTCAACCCGCGCGGCCAGATCGAGGCCCAGGCCAGCCGCGATGCGGACGAGCTTTTGATCCACGACATGGACATGGACATGGTCCGCGAAGTGCGCAATATCTGGCAATTCTTCCGCGACCGGAGGCCGGAGGCTTACGGGAAATTGTGCGAGAGTGATTAGGGGTTTGGCGTCATCCCGGCCCTCGCTGCCGCAAGGGTAAATTGGCCGGGGTCCATTTTGAGGCATCAAGATGGATTGCGGCCTTCGCCGCAATGACGGCGGAGGAATGACGTGACAGCAGAAGGTTGCGATATTAAATGGGAGCAAAAAAGTAGCGGAAATGCAAAATTTATCGTCACCCCGGCGCAGGCCGGGGTCCATTTTGAGGCATCAAGATGGATTGCGGCCGGAGCCTGTCCCGGACTGCGATCCGGGGCCGCAATGATGGCGGAGGAATGCAAGCCGTTTCAACTAACCACAAATCTCGTCATACAAATCAAGCCAGTTCGGGTTATCGCGGATGATGCGGTTTATTTTCCAGCTTCGCTTCCAGTTTTTCATCGCTTTCTCTCGCATGATGGCCGATTCCATGGTTTCATGGCGTTCATAATAGACAAGGGTTTTCACGCCGTGTTGTTTGGTAAAGCCATCGGCCACACCTTCTTTGTGTTGCCAGATACGCTTTGGCAAATCGCTGGTCACGCCAATGTAAAG
>JALWUB010000308.1 GCA_026993275.1 Robiginitomaculum sp.
ATGCTGGGCTTGAGCCTGTGGGCCATGGGGCATCTGGCCCCGGACGGGCGGTTTGCCGTGCACTGGAACATCAGGGGCGAGGCAGACCGCTTTGGCGGCCGCGGCGAAATCCTGTGGCTGATACCGGGCCTTTCTGCCGCCCTGGCGGCCCTGTTTGCCATCCTGCCCACCATTGATCCGCGCGGCAGGAACCTGCTGCGCTCGTCCCTGCCCTATCTGGTCACATGGGCGGGCACCCTCATCGTGCTGGCCGTCGCCCATGCCATGCTGGTGCTGAATGCGGCGGGCGCCATGGACCTGGCCAGCGTCTCTGGCGGCACCGGCCTGTTGCGCGCCCTGGCCGTGCTGAGCGGCGCCATTGCTGCCGCCCTTGGTGCGGTCATGGGCAAGATCCGGCCCAACTGGTTTCTGGGCGTGCGCACGCCCTGGACGCTGTCTTCCGATCTGGCCTGGGACAAGACCCACCGCCTGGCCGGCTGGCTGTTCATGCTCACCGGCCTGGCGGCTCTGCTTGCCGCCCTGGTGCTGAGGCCGCCCCTGGCGCTGATGGTGCTGGCCGCGGGCATGGGCGGCTCGGCCGTGGCCGCCGTGGTCTATTCCTGGCGGGTGTGGAAAACCGATCCGGCGCGCGAAACCCTTGTGCCCGAAGACGCCTGAACACCGCCCGCGCGGCCGCCTTGGCGCTTTGTTAAGGTTCGCGGTGTTCCATGGGCGTGCTGTGGAGACATGCCATGCCGGACCAGGACCCCAAACGCCATTTCCGTTCCGCCGAGGAAGACCGCGAGATCTTGCGCCATGTGCCGCGCACGCCGCAGACCCGCTCGCCATCCTACCGCCTGGCCTTTGACGATCCCGACTTTCTCATGCGCGACGAGTTGCGGCCGGTGCGCCTGCAGCTGGAGCTGATGAAGCCGGAGCTGATCTTTCAGGAGCAGGGCGTTGACTCCACCGTGGTGGTGTTTGGCGGCGCGCGCATTCCCGCCCCCGGCAAAAAGCCGGTGCGCACCCGGGACAAGGCGCTAATCAGGAGCCTGAAGGAGAAGGCGCATTTCTATGAGGAAGCGCGCCTGTTTGCCCGCATGGTGTCCGAATATTCGCAAAGCCAGGGCGGGCGCGACTGGGTGATCTGTTCCGGCGGCGGCCCGGGGGTGATGGAGGCGGCCAATCGCGGCGCTGCCGAAATCGGCGCCAAGAGCATCGGCCTGAACATCGTGCTGCCGCACGAACAGGCGCCCAATCCCTATGTGACCCCGGCCCTGAGCCTGCAATTTCACTATTTCGCCATCCGCAAGATGCACTTCCTGATGCGCGCCAAGGCCCTGTGCGTCTTTCCCGGCGGCTTTGGCACGCTGGACGAGACCTTCGAGACCCTGACCCTGATCCAGACCGGGCGGGCGGCGCCCATGCCGGTGCTGCTGTTTGGCGAGGCCTTCTGGCGGCGCATTATCGACTTTGACGCCCTTGCCGCCGAGGGCACCATCTCGCCAAAGGACCTGGAACTGTTCGACTTTGTCGAAACCGCCGCCGAGGGCTGGGCGCGAATCAGGCAGTTTTACCAGCTTTGACCCTGGCCTTCAGCCAGGCGCTCAAGGGCTCCTTTTGCGCCAGTGCCGGTTTTTCGATTGCATACCAGGACAGGGCGGCGATGGCGACGCTCAGGGGAATCGCCAGCGCCATCATGGTCAGCGGATCGCGGGCAAGATTGAGCGCATAAAGGCTCTGCATCACCGCCCATTGCCAGATATAGACCCCGTAAGAGAGATCGGGAATGCGCGCCAGCGGCAACAGCACCGGCGGCAGGCCAAAGCCGATCACCAGAATCCAGGCCGCCAGGGCGAAATTGAGAAAGATCTCGTAAGACGCGGTCGGGCCAAACAGCAGCGCCACGGCAGTAACGCCCAGCGCCAGCAGCGCGCTGATGCGGATGCTGCCGCGCCAGGCATAGAGCACCGCCCCCAGAAGATAGGCCATGGCAAAACGGCTGAGATGAATGAAGGGATCCGGGAACAGGCCGGGCAGGGCGCGCACGGCAACAAACGCGATCACCGATGCGGCAAACAGCGCCAGAACCCGCGTGCGCGTGCACGCCAGGCCGGTCAGGCCGACCAGCACCGTGCCAGCATAGGCGAACGCCTCATAGCGCAAGGTCCACAGCGAGGCGGAAAACTCCCCGGCCCAGGGATTGTCCGGATAGATTTGCGCCGGACCGCCGGAGGTATCGCCAAAGGTCAGCACATCACACAGATAGCGCCAGGTCTGCATGTCGCTGAAATAGGCCCAGGGCGAAAGCGCCGTAAAAAGCGGGCCAACCACGAAGACCGCCAGCAGGGACAGCACGATCAGCGCGGGCATTAACCGCAAGGCCCGCGCCACCACAAAGCGGATGATATCGGGATTGCGGTCGAAGGAGCGGCTGATGAGCAGGCCGGAGAGGACAAAAAAGCCGTTCACCGCCGCATAGGAAATGGTGATGTTGAACAGGATCAGCGGTTCCGGATCGCCATCACCGATAATGTTCACGAAACTGTGGCCCAGCACCACGCCCAGCGCCAGCAGCAGGCGCACGGGAGTGAGCAGATTGGCCGGGCGGTCCAGCGCCTGCGCCAGCGTGGCCGGGCGCATGTGTATCGTTTTGGTGCTCATGGCGGCCGCTGCTGCAAGGGCCGTGCCGCCGCAGGCGTGTCAGCGCGGTGCCATCACCATCATCATCTGCCGCCCCTCGACCTTGGGCTCGAACTCCACCTTGGCGGTGTCGGCAAAGTCTTCGCGCACCCGCTCCAGCAAGGCGCGGCCGCGGTCCTGGTGGGCCATTTCGCGGCCACGAAAGCGGATTGTCACCTTGACCTTGTCGCCCTGTTCGAAAAACCGCTTCATCGCGCGTATTTTGACCTGATAGTCATGCACGTCGATATTGGGGCGCATCTTGATCTCTTTCAGATCGGCGCTTTTCTGTTTCTTCTTGGCTTCGGAGCGTTTTTTCTGCGCCTGAAAGCGCAGCTTGCCATAATCAAGGATCTTGCAGACCGGCGTGTCTGATCCCGGTGCCACCTCGACCAGATCCAGTCCGGCCTCCGCGGCGGCCTCGAGGGCGCTGTGCAGCGGCATGACGCCCTGCTTTTCGCCGTTCTGATCGATGAGAAGGACATTCTCGGCCACGATGTCCTGGTTGATACGCGGGCCTTTGCGTTTGGCCGGTGTGGATACGACTGGACGGCGGGCTATGGTAATCTCCTTTGTGACCGCTTGCATGGGCGTGGCAGAAAGGCCGCTGCACCGCCCCTGGCGGCGCGCACAGCCCCTTGCCCGGGCTTTATGAAGAAAGGCGTGCGGCTAATCAAGCGCGCAATTCATCTTTCTGCCACATGACGGCGCAGCGACTTGCTGACCACGGGCTCGAACATGCCCAGCGTGCGCAGCACCTGCGCCGCATCGAGCCGGGCCAGGTCCGTGCTGACCAGGGCGACTGCTCCGGCGCCGCGCGGCGCACTCGCGGCAGCGTCCGCATGGCCCTGGTGCAGGGAGAGGACGCGCCCCCCGGCGGCGCAGGCCAGGCGCGCCGCGCCGCCGCTGTGTCCAATGACACCCAAAGCGCGCGCCCCCAGGGCGGCAAGCTGGTACACATCGGCGCGGGCGCACAAGTCCTTGATCTGCCCGTTATTGCCAGCCACGGCGCGGGCAATGGCGCGGTCGGCCATGGTGCCGGTCAGGGCGCAATCCAGCCGCGCCCCTGTCACGCGCCGGGCCAGTTCGGCAAAGCGCTCCGCCGGCCAGCGCGGGCCGTCATCCTCGCGGGTCAGGTTGAGCAGCACAAAGCTGCGCTCAAGCCCGAAAAAGGCCGGCTCAAGACTGGGCGCGCCCAGACGGCGGCGCAACAGCCAGCGCGCATCCGGACCCGGCGCGGGCAAGGGCGTGCGGCCGCCAATCCCTGCCAGGTCCAGCAAGCGTGCATCCGCATCCACCGGATGCGGCGGCGGCGAATCAAGACGCCATTTTGAGTTTGGCGCAGCCCCGGCAAAAGGCGGGGGAAAGAATTTGAAGGCGTTTTGAATGTCCAGGGTGCGCTGCGAGCGCTCCAGGTCGTAAATGCGGGCAAACCGGCGCTTTCTGAGCGCCTTGACCAGGGCTTTCAGCGCCGCCGGGCTGAGCGGCAGTTCGATGGTGCTGACATCATCAAACAGAGATGAGGCCCGCGCCAGGCCGGCCAGGCCCGGCGCGGTCAGCAGCGTCAGGCGGTTGTGGGCCTGTTGCGCCCGCAGGCGCTGCACCGCGGCCAGCGCATCAACAAAGCGGCCCAGCGGCCCAAAACAGATGACCAGCGCCCCGGTGCTCATGAATGGGAATCCAGACAAACAAGTTCACGATAAACCGCAAGGGTTTTGGCACACATTGCCGCGCACGAATAGAGCCGCCGGGCGCGGGCGCGCGCCGCAAG
>JALWUB010000309.1 GCA_026993275.1 Robiginitomaculum sp.
TAGCGGATGGTCTGCACCTTGGCCCCGGTGCGCCGGGCCAGCTCGCCAATGGATAGCGCCATGTCCTCTTTCTCCTGCGGAGAAGTCTATCGCCCCGGCCTGCGCAGCACAATCAGGGCCTGGACCCTGTTTTGCCGCACGTCTTATCCGAAAACCGGCTCCCATCCCGGATCAGTGTCCGGGACAGGCTTTTTCGGGAAGTGCTCTAGCCGGCCTTGGCAGAGGCTTCGGGCGGCGCCTTGGCGGCCGCGCCCCGGTGGCGCAGGCTGGCGGCGCGGGCAATGGCGCTGTAGAGCAGGCGCGCATCGATGGGCTTCGAGACATAGTCATCCATGCCGGCCTCAAGATAGCGCTCCCGGTCCTGCACCATGGCATTGGCAGTCATGGCAATGACCGGCACGTCACGATTGGGTCCGTCGCTGGCGCGGAGTTTTCTCACCGCGCTGCAGCCATCAAGAACCGGCATCTGGATATCCATGAGCACCAGGTCGAAATGACTGCTGGCGAGCAGGTCCAGCGCCGCCTGCCCGTCCGGTGCGCGCACCAGTTCATAGGGCAAGGGCTTCAGCAGGGCGCTCAGCACCTTGACGTTCAGGTCATTGTCTTCGGCCACCAGAATGCGCAACGACTGGGTGCACGGCCCCTTGGCGGCAGGGCAGCATGTCTGCTGCTGTTGCGGCGCGCGGGCACGCTTTGCGGTGATCTGCAAGGTGAAGGACGTGCCTTCGCCCGGCACCGACGACACCGTGAGCGCACCCCCCAGCAGGCCTGCCAGTTTCTGCGAAATGCACAACCCCAGCCCGGTGCCGCCATAGCGCCGCGTAATCGACCCGTCCGCCTGCTCGAAGGGCTTGAACAGCCGCTCCAGCTTGTCCGCGGCAATGCCGATGCCGGTATCGCTGACCGTGATGCGCACATCCGCCATGTCATCGGCCTGCTCCGTGGCCTCCGCCTGGATGGTGATGCCGCCGGTTTCGGTGAACTTGATGGCATTGGACAGCAGGTTGAAGAGGATCTGCCGCAAGCGGGTCTGGTCAGAGCGGATCCATTGCGGCACGGACTCGTCAATATGCAGATCCAGCGTGAGCGCCTTGTCGCTGGCGCGCGTGGCCCACATCTGCCGGGTTTGCTCCAGCAAGGCGCGCAGGTCAAAATCGATGAATTCGGCGGTGAGCTTCCCGGCCTCGATCTTCGACAGGTCGAGCACGTCATTGAGGATCGCCATCAGGGTTTCACCCCCGGCCGAAAGGGTGTCCACCTGCTCGCGGGCGTCCCCCGGCAAGTCCATGGTGTCCAGCACCTGGGCCGCCCCCAGGATCGCGTTCATCGGCGTGCGCAATTCATGGCTCATCATGGCGAGAAACTCGGATTTCGCCCGGTTGGCGGCATCGGCCTTTTCGCGCGCCTGCTCGGTGCGCTTGATGAGCGCGTTTTTCTCGATCGCATTGGCTCGCATTTGCGCCGCCGCATGGGCAATGGCCCCGGCCTCGAAGCGCTCGGACTGCATTTGCGGCAGCTCCACGTCCAGATTGCCCCTGGCCAGTTCGCGCATCACCCTTTGCAGGGCACGCACCGGCCTGGCGATGGTCTGGCCGACCAGGAAAGACAGAAACGCCGCCAGCGATGCCGCCAGCAGTATGATCGTGACGGTCCAGCGGGTGGCGGCGCGGCGCTGTTTTTGCAAGCCGGCAATGAACACCCGCGCCTTGTTGACGGCGAAACTGTTGATCCTGTTGATGGCATCGTCCAGAACGTGCTTGGCGTTCCAGCTTTTGCGGCTCAGATCGTCCAGGACCGCTTCATCCTTGTTCTGCTCCAGGGCCTCGAGAATACGCTCGTTCAGGCGGATCCAGTTCAGATAGGCGAAGGTGGCGTTCCTGGTGGTGCTCGCTTTGCCCAGATAACGCTCCTCGATCAGCAAGAGGTTGGCCTGCACCAGCCGGTCATGCCTGGCCTGATAGGCGCGGTATTGGCTGATCGCCTTGGCGGAACGGGTTTCCATGGCCGCTTGCAGGTATTCGCTCAGGCGCGAAATCCTGTCCTCGATGTCCAGCACCGCCGTGCTGACGTCCAGCGGATGATCCTCGATCTGCTGGCCGATGATGATGGCCTTGTTGAAATGATAGAGAGTGGCCCCGCCGAGCCCGCTCATGAACGCGACCACGATGAGGTTGACCAAGAAGATCCGTTCCAGGATCGTGCGGCCGTTAAACCAGCGCAAAATCATGCACAGACCCTTGCACAAGCCATCCTGCCCAGCCAGAGATGAAGGTCTGTCCCCGCACGCACACTAACGGTAAAACATAAACGCAAGGTTTCCTTGTGTGTGCCCGCCGTTCCGGATCGCCAACCTTGCCAAATCTTCATGCTCTTTGCCTTGCCACGTTGGCGGGTTTTGCGGCAGGGTGCCCGCAAGGCGGTCAACGCCAACAGCCAACAGGCATTGCCCGGTGGCACTGCAGACAATCGAGGACTCACCATGGTATTGAAAACACTTCTGAGCGCGGGTGTTGCCGCGATGGCGCTGGCCGGCAGCGCCCTGGCGGCGGCACCGGACATCAACCTGCCTTACGAGCAGTTCACCCTGCCCAACGGCCTGCGCGTCGTTGTGCACGAGGATCACAAGGCCCCCATCGTCGCGGTCAGCATCTGGTATCATGTCGGCTCCAAGGACGAGCCCGCGGGCAAGACCGGCTTTGCCCATTTGTTCGAGCATCTGATGTTCAATGGCTCGGAAAACCACCCCGGCGAGTATTTCGAGCCCTTCGAGAAGGTCGGCGCCACCGGCATGAACGGCACCACCTGGCTCGACCGGACCAATTATTTCGAGACCGTGCCGACCCCGGCGCTGGATATGGCCCTGTGGATGGAATCGGACCGCATGGGCCATCTGCTTGGCGCCATCGACCAGAAAACCCTGGATGAGCAGCGCGGCGTGGTGCAGAACGAAAAGCGCCAGGGCGACAACCAGCCCTATGGCATGGCGGAATACCGGCTGCAATACGGCGTCTATCCGGTTGGGCACCCCTACCACCACACCACCATCGGCTCCATGGCCGATCTCAATGCGGCGTCTCTGAAGGACGTCAAGGACTGGTTCACCAAGTATTACGGCGCCGCCAACACGGTGCTGGTGCTGGCGGGCGATATCGATGCCAAGACCGCCAAAGAGAAGGTCATGCGCTATTTTGGCGACATCAAGGCCGGCCAGCCCCTGCCGCACATCAAGTCCTGGGTGCCGGTGAAAAGCGAAAACGAATACGAGGTCATGCATGACCAGGTGCCGCAGGCGCGGCTTTACCGCGAATGGGCGGTGCCGGGGCGGACGAGCAAGGACAAGGCCATGCTGGACCTGGCCGCCTCGGTGCTGGGCTCGGGCAAGAATTCGCGGCTGTTCAAGGAACTCGTCTATGACAGGGAGCTGGCGACATCGGTTTCCGCCGGTATCGAGCCGCACGAACTGGCCAGCACGTTTTCCATCACCGTCACCGCCAAGCCCGGCGCCGACCTGAAGGAGATCGAGAAAACCGTTGACCGCATTACCGCGGAGTTTTTCGCCAAGGGGCCAAGCCGCGAGGAACTGGCCCGCGCCAAGACCAAGATCAATGCCGGCGCCGTGCGCGGCCTGGAGCGCATTGGCGGCTTTGGCGGCAAGGCCGTCACCCTGGCCCAGGGCGCGCTCTATGCCGATGACCCGGGATTTTTCAAGACCCGCCTTGGCTGGCTCAATGATGCCGACACCCGCGCCGTGCAATACGCCTATCGCGAATGGATCGGCCAGCCCTATTACCAGCTGGAAGTGCTGCCCTTTGGCAAGCACAAGACCGTCAAGTCCGATGTTGACCGTTCAAAGGGCGTGCCCGCGGTTGGCGCCATGCCGGACCTGACCTTTCCCAAGGTGCAGGAGGCAAGGCTGGACAATGGCATGAAGCTGGTGTTCGCCGAGCGCCATGCCGTGCCGGTGGTCAATGTTGCCGTGCAGTTTGATGCCGGATACGCCGCCGACCAGGGCGGCAAGCTGGGCACCTCGTCCTTCGCCATGAGCCTGCTCGATGAAGGCGCCGGCAAGATGAGCGCGCTGGAGCTGAGCCGGAAACTCGAAACCCTGGGCGCGCAGCTTTCCGCCGGATCGGACCTCGACACCTCCACCGTGACCCTGTCGGCGCTGAAGGAAAACCTGGCGCCGTCGCTCGACATCATGGCCGATGTCATCGAGCGCCCGGCCTTTGCGCCGGAGGAAATCGAGCGGATGCGCAAGCGCTGGATCGCCAATATCGCCCGCGAGAAATCCCAGCCGGTGCAACTGGCGCTGCGGCTGCTGCCGCCGGCGCTTTACGGCAAGGACCACGCCTATGGCGTGCCCTTCACCGGCTCCGGCACGGTGGAATCGATCAAGTCGCTGACCCGGGATGA
>JALWUB010000310.1 GCA_026993275.1 Robiginitomaculum sp.
CGCGTCAACGCCATTTCGGCCGGGCCGATGCGCACGCTGGCCATGGCCGGCATTTCCGGCGGCCGCGGCATGCTCTCCATCGGCAAGGAATGGAGCCTGCTCAAGCAGGACACCTCCATGCAGGGCGTTGCCGGCACGGCCCTGTGGCTGCTGTCCGACCTTGGCCGCTCGGTGGCGGGCGAAGTCGTGCATGTGGATGCGGGCTTTCACGCCGTCGGCATGCCCTCGGAGGATGTTCTGGGCTGAACGGGCCGCGCGCTTTCGTGCGTCCTATTGCCGCCCTTCGCCCCGCCTTTGCGCCAAATGTGGTTTACTGGGGCGAAGAGGCCCCGCATGGACGATCAGGCTGACCATACCGCGCGGCTGCACGAAGCCAGGGCGCTGATGGCGGATTTCGCCCGCAAGACCGGGCTGGAGCCGGTGTGCGATACGCCGCGGCGTTATTTGTGGACCGATGCCTTTGCGGTGTGCACGCTGTTCAGCCTGGCCAGGGCTTGCGACGATCCGTCTTTGGCGCAACTTGCCCTGCGCCTGATTGACCAGGTGCATCAGGTGCTGGGCCGTTTTGCGCCCGATGATCCGCGCTCCGGGCCGCTCAGCGGCCTTGATGCACAGCAGGCGCGGCTGCACCCTACCCTTGGCGGCCTGCGCATTGGCAAGAGGGAGCTGGAGCGCGCCCCGGACGAGCCGTATGATGCGCAGGCGGAATGGGACCGGGACGGCCAGTATTTTCACTATCTGACCAAGTGGATGCACGCCCTGGAGCGCGCCGCCGTGCACACCGGCGATGCGGTCTATCTGCGCCATGCCCTGGAGCTGGCGCAAACCGCCTTTGCCGCCTTCACCGTGCGCCCGCCCGGCGGCAAAGGCCCGGTGCGCATGGTGTGGAAAATGAGCGTTGATCTCAGCCGCGCCCTAGTGCCGTCCATGGGCCAGCATGATCCCCTGGATGCCCTGGTCACCTTCAGCGCATTGCGCTTTTGCGCCGAAGAGCATTTTGCAGATCACGCCTTGCCTGCGCTTGATGACGAGATCCGCACCGCGGCACGCATGTGCGAGTCCCTGGCGCTGGACACGGCCGATCCGCTGGGTCTGGGCGGGCTGCTGTTCGATGCGGCGCGCAGTGTGCAGATGGGCGCCCGGGGGCGCTTTGCCTTTCCCGGCCTGATCCCGGCGCTGCTGGCGGCAGCCCGGCGCGGCATCCCCGCTTTCATGGCGCAAAACCCGGTGCAGGCGCCGGCGGCCATGCGGCTGGCGTTTCGCGAGCTTGGGCTGGCGGTGGGCCTGCATGGCGAACCGCTCATGCGCGCCCTGGTGGAAACACACCGGCAGGCCTTCGCCAATGCCGTGCGCCTGCAAGCGCAACTGGACGGCCTGCGCCGATTCATGCCGCTGGCGGGCACGCTGGAGGCGTTCTGGCTGGCGCCGCAAAACCGCACGGCGCCAAGCTGGACGGAGCACGAGGACATCAACACCGTCACCCTGGCCACGGCGCTCGCGCCTGAAGACTTCCTGGCGATCTGAAGCGCTAGAGCATAGACCTGAGGTCTACGCCCTATGCCGCCGGGCGCTTGATGGCGTGCTTGCGCATGTAATGGCGCAACTGGTCATAGCTCAGGCCGAGGGCCCTGGCGGCGCGGCCCTGGTGCCAGCCATGCTGGTGCAGGGCATCTTCGAGCAGGCGGCGCTCCAGCGCGCTGACCTGTGCGCCAAAGGATTGCGCCGCAGCGGGCGCAGCCGCGCTCTCTGAATCATCTTCAGCACCGTCCTTGGGCTGTTGCGGCGGTGCCGGTGTCCACGGATGCGCAAACGGGTTCAGTTCGATGACATCGACAGGGCCATCCTGTTCGGTGGCAATGGCACGGCTGACGGCGCGCTCGACGGCGTTTTTCATCTCGCGCACATTGCCCGGCCAGTCATGCTGCATCAGCGTGCGCATGGCGTTCATGCCAAACCCGGCAAAGCGGTCGCGGCCAAGCTCGCGCGCCATGGCCTGGGCAAAATGCTGGGCCAGGATGGGGATGTCTTCCCAGCGCGCCCGCAAGGGCGGCAGGGCAATGACCTCAAAGGCCAGCCGGTCGAGCAAATCGGCGCGAAACTTGCCGTCCCGGGCCAGCGCCGGCAGGTCCGCATGGGTGGCGCCGGCAATGCGCACATCGGTTTTCAGGGTTTTTTCGCCGCCAATGCGCTCGAACTCGCCATATTCCACCACGCGGAGGATCTTTTCCTGCACCCGCAGCGAGGCATTGGCGATTTCGTCGAGAAAGATGGTGCCGCCATTGGCGCGCTCGAAACGCCCGGCATGGCGCGTGCGCGCCCCGGTAAAGGCCCCGGCCTCGTGGCCGAACAGCTCCGATTCCAGCAGGTCCTCCGAAAGCGCGGCGCAATTGACGCGCACATATGCCTGCGCCCAGCGCGGCGAGAGAAAGTGCAGCCGCGCCGCGATCAGCTCCTTGCCGGTGCCGCGCTCGCCAATCACCAGCACCGGCCGCTCGACCGGCGCCACCTGCGAGACCCGGTCCAGCAGCGCCAGAAATTCCGGCGACTGGCCGATCAGTGGCGGCAGATCATCAGGTGACAGCATGGGGAAATTCACCAAATATGATAGGTGAAAATAACCAAGAATCGGTCATAAACGCAAGGTATTTTTGCGCTTTGGCCAGGCGCTGAAAGAAAATCAATACAATTACAATATGTTACCAAAACGTCAAAAACTGGCACAGCCATTGCAAATCAGGGGGTGAGCGGGATCATCCCGGTCGGTCAAAACGAGGTTTGGACACCATGAGCAAATATGACCCCTATGACGAGGTGCGGCGCAGCAGGGCCGATGAAGCGGCCGCGGACTGGCGCGAGATCAGTGCGCGCTTCTGGAGATACTTGTGCACCCGCCCGGCGGAAAGCTGGGGCTTTTTCGTTGCCGGACTGATTTTTGGCGGCATGTTTTTCTAGACCTGAGCGATGAGGGGCGTTTCCCCCAAAGGAGAGTAAAATGGGTATTTTTTCGCGTCTTGGCGACATCATCAATTCCAATATCAATGCCATGCTGGAGCAGGCCGAGGATCCGGAAAAGATCGCCCGGCTGATCATCCAGGAAATGGAAGACACGCTGATCGAGGTGCGCACCGCGGCGGCCCGTGCCATTGCCGACAAGAAGGACGTGGTGCGCAAGCTGGAGCGCTATCGCGATGCCGAAAGCGAATGGGAGGCCAAGGCCGAGCTGGCCGTCTCCAAGGGCCGCGAGGATCTGGCCCGCGGCGCGCTGCAGGCCAAGGCCAAGGCGGCGCACATGGCCGCGGCCCTGGAAAAGGAACTGGCGATTGTTGACGAAGCCATTGCCAAGGCCGAGGACGACATGGCCAAGCTGCAGAGCAAGCTCGATGAGGCCAAGGCCAAGCACAAGGCGCTGGCGGCCCGGCGGCAATCGGCCCAGACCCGCATCCGCGTGCGCCAGAGCGTTGCCGATCACAAGATCGAGGACGCCCTGAGCCGCTATGCGGCGGTGGAGCGCAAGGTCGATGAAATGGAGGCCCAGGTCGAGGCCTTTGATCTCAATGGCGGCAAGAGCCTGGAGAGCCAGTTTCTGGACCTGGAAGAGGAAGAGGCCATTGAAAGGGAACTGGCGGCGCTGCGCGAAAAGCTCGGCAAGGTCAAAAAGGCCGTCAAGGAAGCCAAGTCTGACGCGTAAACCCTGCGCCGGTCTGTAAAAAGAGGGATAGTCCCATGAACGTAACCGCAGTGGCCATCGTCTTCATCGTGCTGGTGATCGTGCCATCGACCTTTTTTCATTTCATCACCAAATGGCGGGAGCAAAAGACCCTGTCGGCCGATGACGAGCACATGCTGGAGGATCTCTGGCGCAGCGCCCGGCGCATGGAAAAGCGCATTGAATCGCTGGAGGCCATTCTCGATGCTGAAACCCCGGAATGGAGGAAAAAGGACAATGGCTGAGGATTTTTCCCGTCCGCCAAACCCGCACCGGCTGTATCGCAACCGCGAGCGCGGCGTGCTGTGCGGCGTCTGTGCCGGCCTGGCCGATTATTTCAACATAGACGTGGTGCTGGTGCGCATTGTCTGCATCCTGTCGCTGTTCCTGTCCGGCTCACTGACCTTCATCGCCTATATCATCGCCTGCATCGCCATGCCGGTGCGCCGGGGCAAGACTCCCAGGATGAATCCCGAGGAAGACCAGTTCTGGCGCGGCGTCGAGCGCCGCCCGGAAGTGACCTTCTCGAACCTGCGCTATCAGTTCCGCGACCTAGAGGACCGGCTTGCCGACCTCGAATGCACGGTGACGTCAAAGGAATGGAAATTGCGCCGCCAGTTCCGCGACCTGGAAAACTGAACACGTCAGAGAGGGGCTGAAATGTTGACC
>JALWUB010000311.1 GCA_026993275.1 Robiginitomaculum sp.
GCGAGATCGCCATCACCATCAGTGCCGGGGTTGCGCAGATGCGCAAGGGGGACACGGCCGAACAGGTCCTGATCCGTGCCGACCGCGCATTGTATGAGGCCAAGCACACGGGCCGCAACCGGGTCTGTGCCGCCCCTGTGGATGAGCCGGTGCAGGCCGAGGCAAGCTGAGTCCATGGGCTCTGGTGCAGCCGCTTACGGTTTCAGATTGCGGGCAAAGAAGGCGAAAAACGTGTGCATCAGGTGCTTTGACTGGGCCTTGCCGCGTATGCCATGGCGCTGGCCCGGATAGGTCATCATCTCGAAGGGCAGGTCGCGCGCCTGCAAGGCCGCATAGACCCGGGTCGAGTTGGCGAAAATGACATTGTCATCGGCCATGCCATGCACCATCAGCAGCGGCGAGCGCAAGCGGTCGATATAGGTGAGCACGGCGCTGTTCCTGTAGCCTTGCGGATTGTCCTGCGGCTTGCCCATATAGCGTTCGGTGTAATGGGTGTCATAAAGTGTCCAGTCGCTGACCGGCGCGCCCGCGGCGGAGGCGGCAAAGGGCTGCGGCGCCCGCAAGGTGAGCATCAGCGTCATGTAGCCGCCATAGCTCCAGCCATGCAGGCCGACACGCGCCGGATCCACATAAGGCAGGGAGCGCACAAATTTCAGCCCGGCAAGCTGGTCCTCGACCTCGACCCCGGCCATGGCGTGGTAAATGGCATCCTCGAAAGCCTTGCCGCGATTGTTGGAGCCGCGATTGTCGAGGCGGAAATAGACATAGCCGGCCTGGGCATAAAGCTGGTCGGCCAGCCGCCCCCAGGCGCGCCGCACCAGATGCACGCCCGGCCCGCCATAGACATTGATGATGGCCGGGTACTTCTTTGCAGGGTCAAAATTGGCCGGCTTGTAGAGCTGGTAATGCAAAGGGGTGCCGTCGCTGGCGGTTATGGTGCCATATTCGGGCAGGATGTGGCTGGACAGATAGGGGTAATAGGGGTGGTGCGCATCGAGCGCGTTCTGTTCCACCCAGGCCAGGCGCTTGCCGCGGCTGTCATAAACGGCCGTCTGCGGCGGCGTTGCCGGGTCGGAATAGCGCCCCAGATAGCGCCGCGCCTTGTGGTCCATGGTCACGGACCAGGAGCCGCCATCGGGCGTGATCTGCCTGGGCCCGGCAGTCTTGCGCCGGTAGCTGACCACGAACAGATGGCTTTCCAGCGGCGTCTTGCGCCAGCCGGTGAAATACACCAGGCCGCGCTTTTCATCGACACCGGCAATGGCGCTCACCGGCCAGTTGCCATGGGTGACCTGGCGGATGAGAGTGCCGTCATCGCCATAGAGGTAGATGTGGCGGAAGCCGCTGCGCTCTGAGGTCCACAGGAATTGCCGCTTCTTCTTCAGGGGGCGGAAGTCGTGCGACAGGTTGATCCAGGTTTTCGCCGTTTCGGTGAGCACGGGCCGGGTCTTGCCGCTGGCAGGATCTGCCGCAAGCAGGTCAAGCCGGGTCTGGGCGCGGTTTTCCCGCTGCACCATGACGGCGCTGCTGTCCTGCAGCCAGTTGACCCGGGCCAGGTAAATGTCCGGATTGTCTCCGAGATCCACCTGCTGGCGGCTGCCGTCATCCAGCCTGGCGACAAAGAGCGCAAAGCGGACATTGGCCTTGCCTGCGCGCGGATAGCGCTGGGGCACGACCCGCAGGGATTCAGCGCCGATCTCGATGCGGTTGATCACCTCCACCGGGCTTTCGTCAAAGCGTTCATAGGCAATATAGCGCTCGTCCGGCGACCACCAATAGCCGGTATCGCGGTCCATTTCCTCCTGGGCGACGAATTCGGCCATGCCATTGGCGATGGTGCCGCCGCCATCGCGGGTCACGGCCTTTTCCGCGCCCGTGGCCAGGTCGATGACATAGAGATTGCGCTCCCGGATGAAGGAGACGTAATGCCCCTTTGGCGAAAACCGCGCGTCGGTTTCGTGCGCCTTGGTGTTGGTCAGGCGGCGCACCGTCCCGTCCTTGATGGTGACGGTGTAGAGATCGCCGCCCAGCGGCACCAGTATGGCCTTGCCGTCATGGTCCCAGCTGTAGCTGACAATGCCGCGGCCGCGAATGCGCTGGCGCTCGCGGCGGCCCTTTTCTTCCTCGCTCAGGGCTTCGGCGTGCGGCACGAGGGCGGTGGAATCGACCAGCAGGCGGGCCTTGCCGCCGCGCGCCGGCATGGCCCACAAATCCTGCTGCAGATAATCGCTGTCCTTGCCGCGCAAAAAGCTCAGCATTGTGCCGTCAGGCGAAAAGCGCAGCCCCCTGGGCGCAGGCCCTGACAGCGCCGGATCGGCATAGAGCCGCTCTATGGTCAGCCGTTTTGCCGTTTCTGGTGCCTGCGTCTGCGTTTGTGCCGCACTGGCCAGGGCCGGAACAAGATGGGCTGCCAGTGCCGCGATGGCGGGCAAGGCAATACGTTTTGCAGACAAAAAGGGGGTCATGGTGCTGGCTCCTCTGGCCCGGCGGCATGCGCGGAGCGCTCATGATAAAGCACAGACGCCGTAAAGGGAAAATCAATCATGGGATGCAATAACAGATCCAGCTATCAAATGGCGAAGGAGCCATGCTGTGGACGGTGCAGGCGCACAGGGCAGACCATCGGAGCGCTTTGTCTTCACGGCCAGGGTGTTTCGCATTCCGGGCGCCTATTTCGCCAAGGAAAACGGCACCGGCAACGCCGCCTTTCACCTGCCTCTGGGCGGGCTCAGCGCCTGCGTGCCGCTGGCCAGCCTGCGCGACGAGTTCGGGATTGACCCGCAGAGCAGTGATGGCAAGCTGCTGTGCCGCGTTGAGCAGGCCTTGCGCTTTGTGCAGCAGGTGCGCCATGGCGACAGCCTGCCGCAGGAGATCATAGACGGGTCGGCCTCGTGGAAATTTGCGCCGCAGCACCTGATGATTGCGCGCGGGCGGCTGTGGCATGCCGTGCTGGTGTGGGCCGGGCTGGAGAGTCAGAAGGCGCCGCAGCAATCCTGCCTGGTCAGCTATGCCGGCGGCGAGACGGTGCAGGCGCACCGCGGCGCCGTTCTTGCCCGCCTTCTAGACGCCGCCGGGCAGGAGGCTGCCGACACCGGCGAGGTCGAGGACATGCTCGAGGCCATTGCCCGCGAATACGCCTTTATCGAAGCGCTGTTTGCGCATTTTCGCGATATTTTCGATCTGCGCCGCCGCTTTGCCAGTGCGGGCGAGCGGTATAACGGCACTGCGGACGGGGCGGCCGAATACGGACGCATTGTGGCGCTCTGCCAGGAGCCGCTGCGCAAGGCGCAGGGCAATTTCAAGACTGCCAGATCGCTGATCGAGGATCCGCCCGCCCTGGTGCAGGCGCACGCCAGTGCCATTGATGCGCTGCGCGAGCTTCGCGACGAGCTGCACCAGGAAGCCGAAAAATGGCAGCATCTGGTGGAGCAATGGCGCAAGGATCCGGCCAGCGAACAAGGCTGGATCGAGCGGCGCCGGGAAACCTACCGGTTCCTGGCGCAAAACTGGGCCAGGGGCGAAAGCTGGGGCAATCTGGCCGAGGCCTGATGCTGCCAGATCAAGCCAGGTTCCGCGCGCAGCACAGGCTCTTTCATTGCCTGCTGCAAGAGGCTATAGAGCACGCCTTGCGCTCTGTGGGCCTGTAGCTCAGTTGGTTAGAGCCGGCCGCTCATAACGGTCTGGTCGCAGGTTCGAGTCCTGCCGGGCCCACCATTTCCCGCCTGTGTGCGCTGCCTCTGCCCTGAACCAGAGGGCGATTCTCAGAGCCCGGCGCATTCGTTCTGACCAGTTTTCCGGCTTTGTGAAAAACCCTTTCCCGTTTTCCTCCGGGGATAGCGGTGTTCTTCCCTGGAACAGCGGTGCTGCTTGAGCCTCTGCAAAGGGCTTTCAAGGGGGGGCTGGGGCGCACACGGCGGCTTGCCTTGCAGCCCTGAGTGCCTGCAAAGCCTTGTGGCGCCTTGATTCACAATCTCATTCGCATGTGCAAGGCCCTCTTAAAAGGCCCCGCACAGCCTGATTATGCGCTTGTGTGAAAGGGTGGGGACAGGCGCGGCCTTATCCCCGCAATTCTTGGCTTGCCATGGCCCGAAATGGCTTATCTCTGGCCAGGACTGGCGCCTTTGTGTCCGAAACTGGCTTGCAACTGGCCCGCCCTATGGCTTGATCGTTAGCAAAAACAGGACATGCAGGCCATCACCCAAGCCATGCAGCGGGACTCCCTCTCCCCGGTGGGGAGAGGGTGGGGGTGAGGGTGAGACCATGCCGCAGCGTCCCTCTCCTGTGTCACCCCGGCGTAGGCCGGGGTCCATTTTGATGTCTCAAGATGGATTCCGGCCGCAGCCTGTCCCGGACTGCGATCCGGGGCCGGAATGACGATTAGGCCAAATGACGATAACGGTGATGCGAATGGCCTGCTCGCGGCAAAAAACAGGACATGCAGGCCATCACCCAAGCCACGCGGCGGGACTCCCTCTCCCCACTGGGGAGAGGGTGGGGGTGAGGGTGGCCGGGCTTGCAGGATTTGCCCAGGTCCGGATTTCACTTTCAGCCTCAGCACCCCCTCATCCCCGGCCTGCCTGCCCTTGCGAAAGCGAGGGCTGGGGCAGGCTCTGACCTTCTCCCTACCGGGGAGAAGGGACTGATGCAGACTATGCTGCTGCAGCCCCCATGGCGAGCGTGTCGCACCATGGAGCGCCGCCCTTTCCGCCAGCACGGCCTTTTCCTCCCCTGCGCAGCGGGGGAAGAGAATGGCCTTCACCCTTCGGCTTCGCTCAGGATGAGGGGGAGAAAGGAGAGCGTTTCAGGCCTATTGCCGCCGCGGGCCGCCCGCGCCGCCGGGCAGGTTCTGGTTGTCGCCAATGGTCCCCGGCGGCAGGCGGCCGACACCGCCCAGCAATTGCTGCAGGATGGACAGTTCGCGGCCGCGGGTTGGCGTCTTGCGGCCGACCGGCGTGACCAGATGCCCGTCCTTGATGGTATAGACATCAACCTTGTCGACAATGCCGTGATCGTTGAAGGCGATGGCCGTGACCGTGCGCGTGACCGTGCGCGGGCGCAAATAGCCCAGCTGTTCGCGCAATTCGGACATGTAATACCATTTTTCCTTGTCGAAGACGCCGGTCGTGGACGGATTGCCGAATTTGGACAGCACCGTGGTCTTGGTATCAACGCCCTTCTGCACGTCGCCGGGGGAATCCTTGCCGGTCACATAGCCATGATTGCGCGCTACCGGAATGCAGGCGCTGGCGGCTAGCAGGGCCAGGCCCGCGGCGGCAATCCTGAAAAACGAACGCGTCATGCTGTATCCTTGCGAAGCGGCGCTGGTTGACCTCGTGGTGCGCGCGCCTATTCTTATCCCTGACACGCAAACCCGGCAAGAATGTGACTGTGCATGACCCTGTTTTCAAGGTTTTTCGGTGTGCGCCAAAAGGCGGACCCGGGGCTGGCGCTTTACCGCCAGGCGCTGGCGGCGGCGCGGCGGCCGGGCTTCTACCATGCCGGTGTGCCCGATACCGTGGACGGGCGGTTTGACCTGCTGGTGATTCATGTCTGGCTGCTGGTGCGCGCCCTGAACCGCGCCAATGCCCAGGATCTGGGCCAGCAGGTGTTCGATGCCATGTTTGCCGACATGGATGACAGTTTGCGCGAACTGGGGGTTTCGGATACCGCGGTGGGAAAGCGCATCAAGGAGATGGCGCAGGTGTTCTATGGCTGCGCGCAGGTCTATGGCGCGGCGCTGGATGCGGCAGATCAAGAGGCGCTGGAGCAGGCGGTGCAGCGCAATGTGCTGGCAGAAGGCGGGCTGGAGCCGCAATGCTGCCGGGCTGTTGCCGCCTATATGGCCAAGGCGGACAAGGCACTGGCGGCGCAGGATGTGGCGCACATGGTCCGGTCCGGCCCCTGTTATCCGTCCTTTGCTGCTTAGGTCCTGATCCTAGAGCGCTTCCCGAAAAAGCCTGTCCCGGCCCCGAGCCGGGATGGGAACCGGTTTTCGGACAAGAAGTGCGGCAGAACAATAGGATAGAGTGCGGTTTTGAGTCTATCAAAGCGTGAAGCGCTCTAAGGGCAGCTCCAATTGCAGGGGAAAACCGGAGCCAGGCGCAGAGCACTACGGCCCGCCTGAACCGAAAACCCAGACCAGGCGCACGCCCGCGGGCAGCATCAGCACGCCCAGCAGCGACGGAAACACGAACAGGATCAGTGGCACCACCAGCTTGGCTGGCAGGGCGAGGGCCTTTTCTTCGGCATAGAGCATGCGTTTTTCGCGCATGTCATCGGCGAACACGCGCAAGGTGGTGCTGAGGGATGTGCCCATTTCTTCGGACTGGCGCAGCATGGTGGCGAAGGCGCGCGCCTCATCGAGACCCAGCCTCTGGGCAAAGCTGGCCAGCGCCTCGGTGCGCGAACGTCCGGCGCGCAACTCCAGCGCCATGATGCCCAGATGGGTGTTCAGATTGGGATAGCGGCGGCCGATTTCTTCGGCGACCCGGTTGATGGCCGCATCCAGCGACAACCCGGCCTGCACACAGGCCACCAGCAGGTCCATCATGTCGGGAAAGCCGTTGCGGTATTCGCTTTGCAGCTTGTCCCGCCTCTTGTCGAGCCAGAATCCGGGCGCAATATGGGCGGCGATGGCAACACTGATTGCCGCGGGCAGGAAGGGGACATGCGCGCCGATCAGCGGCCACAGCAGCACCAGCGCGGCCAGGGAACCCATGAGCAGCACAAGGCGGGCGCCATAATACCAGGCCGGAGCGCTTTTGCCGATAAATCCGGCATGCATCAGGCGCAGGCGGATGGCCGACAGCGCCTTGCCCTGTTTGGGCGAAACAGCCTGGCCCAGCCCCTGAACCCAGCCCAGATGCGGCTTGCGGGGCGCATGAGGCGCATGCCTTTGCCCGCGGCGCGAGAGGCGCTCGGACAGGCGCGTGCGCCGTGCGGCCAGGCGCTTTGCGCCAAAAAACACCAGCGGACCCAGCACGCCGCCAGCGAGGATGAGCGCAAGACTGAAGGGGTCGGAGAACAAGGATGCCATGGGATCTGCTGCCTAAACCTTGAAATTGATCATTTTGCGCATCACCAGATTGCCCAGCATCATCCAGACCAGCAGACCGGCCAGGCCAATATGCACGGCCTTTTCATGGATGACGGCGCCATAAAAGTCTGGTGACATCAGTTGCAGAACGCCGCCGACAACAAACGGTGCCGCCGTCAGGATCAGCGCCGAAGCCCGACCTTCGGAGGAGGCGGCACTGATCTTGAGGCGCATTTTCTGGCGCTCGCGCACGGTATCGGCAATGACCGCCAGCAATTCGGCGAGATTGCCGCCGGTGCGTTCCTGCAGGCGCACGGTGGCGGCGAACAGGTCGATATCCGGGTGGCCAACACGCTCGGCCAGCCTGCCCACCGCCTGGGTCAGCGATGCGCCATAGGAAATCTCGTAAGACACCATGCCGAACTCGCTGCCAATGGGGTCGGGCATTTCGCGGCCGACCAGGGCCACGGCGCTGGGCACGGGATGGCCGGCGGAAAGCGAGCGCACAATGATGTCCAGCGCAGAGGCCAGTTGTTCGCCCAGCTTTTTCGAACGCCGCGCGGCGCACCAGCGCAGAAACAAGAGGGGCAGGAGTGCGCCGCAAATCAGCCCGCCCGCCAGGGCAATGAACACATTATGGCTGAGCATGAATCCGCCGCCCGTGCCGCCCAGCGCCAGCAACAGCGCCGCCAGCAGCCATTCGGGCAGGCGGAAGGGCAGGCCCGAGCGCGTGACCAGGCGGTTGAACCAGCGCACCGCAAAGGCAAACTCGCCTGCACCATCAAGCGCGCGCGATTTTCTCAAAATAATCAAGGCCTCATGGCCGGAAGCTGAACTGTTCTCGGCGCGCAGGCGCTGATTGACCACATGGCCGGATCGGGCAGAGCGAGCCAGGCCGAACAGCGCCTGCAGGGCCAGGAAGCCGGAAAAAAAGATCAGCACATAGAGCAGCTGTGCGTGCATCAGGGCTGCTCCCGGTTCAGGTCCAGCGCCGGATCAAACCAGCGCGTGTCGAAGTTGAGGCCGCGGGTCAGCATTTCATCCAGGCATTTGGGCCGCAGGCCGGTGGCGCGGTGTGTGCCCAGCACCTCGCCGTCCGGGCCGGTGCCGGAGCGCTCGAAATGGAAAATCTCCTGCATCTGGATGACATGGCCTTCCATGCCGGTGATTTCCGAGACGCTGACCACCTTGCGCTGGCCATCGGCAAGGCGCGTCGCCTGCACGATCAGGCCGATGGCCGAAGCAATCTGGCCGCGCACGGCTTCTTCGGTGATGTTGAGCCCGCCCATGGCGACCATTTGCTCCAGCCGGGTGATGGCATCGCGCGGGGTGTTGGCGTGGATGGTGGCCATCGAGCCTTCATGGCCGGTATTCATGGCCTGCAGCATGTCAAAGGCCTCTTCGCCGCGCACCTCGCCCAGGATCACCCGGTCCGGGCGCATGCGCAGGGCGTTCTTGACGCATTCGCGCTGGCGAATCTCGCCCTTGCCCTCGACATTGGGCGGCCGGGTTTCCATGCGCGCCACATGCGGCTGCTGCAATTGCAGTTCCGCCGCATCCTCGATGGTGATCAGCCGCTCCTTGTGGCTGATGGCCGAGGAGAGGGCATTGAGCAGGGTGGTCTTGCCCGAGCCGGTGCCGCCGGAAATGATGGTGGTCACGCGCGCCGCCACGGCGCCTTGCAGAAACTGCGCGACACAGGCCGGCATGGCGCCAAAGGCAATGAGCTTCTCGATGGTCAGCGGCTTTTTGGAAAACTTGCGGATCGACACCAGCGGCCCGTCCACGGCAATGGGCGCAATGGCGGCATTGAAGCGCGAGCCATCGGCCAGGCGGGCATCGACCATGGGATGCGATTCGTCCACGCGGCGCCCCACTTGCGCAACGATGCGGTTGATGATGCGCAGCAGGTGATCGTCATCGGCGAAACTCACCGGCGCCAGCTCCAGTTCGCCATTGCGCTCGATATAGACCTGGCCCGGGCCGTTGATGAGAATGTCGCAAATGCTGTCATCCTGCAAAAGCGGCTCGATCGGGCCAAGGCCGGTCATTTCATCAAACACCGCGCTGGCAAAACTGGCGACTTCGGCGGCATTCATGGCCAGGCGTTCTTCGCGCACAATCTCGGCGACCAGGGCATGCACCTGGCGGCGCAGCGCCTTGTCGTCGAGCTTGTCCAGGTCGCTGAGGTCGATTTCGTCGATCAGCTTGCTGTGTATGCGCAGCTTGGCGCTGAGCAAATCACCGCCCAGCGCGACCGGGCGCGGTTCCGCCCTGGCGGGCTTTTCGGGGGCGGGGGCGGCAGCAGCCTGGGCGGGCGGCGCGCCCGCCGGCTTGTCCTGCGGCGTGGCCGCAGGCGCATCCGCTCTGGCCTTGCGTCTGAAAAAGCGCCCGCTCATGATGCCAGCCTCTGACTGGTCCCGGGGCCGCTCTTGAGCATGTGCTGATGCAGGGTCTTGATCAGCATTTGCACGTCTTTCGATATTTTGCTCTTGGGATTGATATGGCCGGCCGGCACGCCGTAATTGACCGCCTGCACGGCAATGTCCCAGTCCGAGCCGATGGAGCCCACAGCCTTGCGCCCCAGCGCCTTTTGCGCCTCGGCAACGGTGATGGAATGGCCGAACACCCGTTTGGCCATGCGGTTGAGCACGATCTGCATGTGCAGGCCATCCTCTGCGCCTTCCTCTTCCAGGCTCTGGGCCAGATCACGGGCCGCGTGCAGGGCCGGGACGGTCAGTTCTGACACCAGTATGGCGGCATCCGAACCGGCCAGCACATCCAGGCTCCAGTCCTGAAGCCAGCGCGGCAGATCAATGACCACATGGTCGTAAATCGTGCAGCAGACATCCAGCAGGCGGCCGACGGCCCCGGCATTGATGCGTTCAAATCCAAAGAGGAACCTGGCCGCCACCAGCACGTCAAAGCCGCAGGGGTGCGGCGAGGCAAAGGCATCGATCAGCGCCGCATCAATACGCTCCGGGTTATCGGCCGCCTCGTCCAGGCGCAGATTGGCGGGCACGTCCAGACAGGCGGCGCAGGCACCGTCGAGAAAATTGAGGTCAACCAGCGCCACCCGTCCGCCTATGGCGCTGGCCGTGTGCAACTGATAGGCGGTTTCAATCGCCAGAGTGGTGGCGCCTGCGCCGCCGACAGCGGACATGAAGCTCCAGCACCGCGCGCCGTCTGTTTCTGTCTCGCCAGGGGCATGCATGACTGCAGCGATCTGCGCCTTGAGGCCAGAGGGCGTGAAGGGCAGCGGCACAGCATTGCCAGAGCGCAGCGACAGCAAGACGCGCACCGCCGCCACCGGCAATTGCCCGCCAATGGCCAGCACCGGCAGGTCCGGGGCCTTGTCCGCGACCTCGCGCAGCCAGGTGGCCAGCCGGTCCTGATCCGCGGACGGGGGTTCCACAAGGATCAGGTCCGGCTGGCGCCCTGCAGGCCAGGGAAAACAAGCGCTGGAATTGGCATCATGCATTTCGAGGCGGTATCCGGGCTGGCCCGCCAGGGCCGCCTTTACGGCATCGCCGGCACTGTCCAGAACCGCCAGGATGTGAACAGGGCCGCCGCCGGGCTCTGGCGTCTGATACGCGTCTGGTTCTGGCATCGCTCTATTCCTCATCAACACTGTCGGTGGTGCGCATCTTCACTGGCGGGATGGACTTGTTTTCCTTGTAGCGGCGGATCGCCAGGGTCATGCGCTCGGTGGAGACCGGTTGCGTCCCTCCGGCCCTGACATGGGCCATGATATTGGCCTGGGGCGCAGAGGGGCCCGGGCTTTCCACCGGCATGCTGGCGCAGGCGCCAAGAAGGCCGGTTCCGGCCATGAGGGCGGCAAGCGCGGATCGTTGACAGGGTTTCATGGCTTAGAACTCCTCATGACGCTTCAGTGTGCGCGGAAAGTCCGCCTTTGCGGTTTTGGCCGGTGCGGCTGGCGGGGCCTTGTGTGCCGGTTCCGGCGCGGGTTTTGGCTGATGACGCACCTTGCCGTTCAGGAACAGTTCGGCATCGCCGGGCTCCCTGGTGCCGGACAGGGGCGTTTTCAGGTCCTTGATGTCATCAACCGGGGAAACCAGATGCGGCGTGACCAGAATCACCAGCTCGGTTTCATTGCGCTGAAAGCGGGTCGAGCGGAACAGCGCGCCGAGCACCGGCACACTGCCGAGCCAGGGCGTCTGGCGCGCCATGTTGGCATAGGCGGACTGGTAAAGCCCGGCGATGGCAAAGCTCTGGCCGTCGCGCAATTCCACCGTGGTGTTGGCCCGGCGCACGGTCAGGGACGGGATTTCCACCCCCTTGATGCGCACCGCATTGCGCTGGTCAAGCTGGCTGACCTCGGGCACCACCTTGAGATTGATCAGCTTGCCGCCGAGCACGGTCGGGGTAAAGGCCAGGCCAATGCCGAACTGACGGAACTCGATGGTGATGTTGTCATTGCGGTTGGCAACGGGGAAGGGAAATTCGCCGCCCGCCAGAAAACTCGCGGTATCGCCGGACAGCGCAATCAGGTTGGGCTTGGCCAGGGTGTGCACCACGCCTTTTTGCTCCAGGGCATTGAGCAGCACATCGATATTGGTGCCGCCAATGGAGGTCTGCACCGAGCCGGTGGTGTTGGCGCCAACGCCGCTGACCAGGCCGGCGCTGGTGGAAAACGAGAACCGGCCCAGATTCTGCAGCAATGAGCCCAGCCCCAGCTCCTTGATGGCCAGGCGCGAGGCCTCGATGAAGCGCACTTCCAGCAAAACCTGCTGCTTGCCGGCTATGGCAATGCCATTGGTAACGGCGCCGGGGGCATAGCGCTCGGCCAGTTCGCGGGCGCGCTCGGCGACCGGCGCGCTGGAAGCCTTCCCCGAAAGATAGATGCCGAAGGCGGCGGCATGGGCCTGGATGTGTTCGCCGGGCAGCACCAGCGCCAGATCGCGCTGCAGGCTGGCAATGTCGTGGCTGACACGCACCTCGACAATATCGACGAGACGGCGCGCCTTGTTGTAGAGCAACAGGTTGGTGGCGCCCACTTGCTTGCCCTGAAGGTAAAAGCTGTGGTCGGTCATTGGCACCACGTCGGCGATTTCCGGCCGTGACACCACGATGGTGGAAAAACCGGTGCGGGTGCTCAGTACCGAGGACTTGGACACGGGCACGGCGATATAGCTCTCGCTGTAATCACCGGTCTGGATCGCCTTGACATCGGCGCGTGATGCGCCGGTTGTCACGATCAGCGCCAGGACAATGACCGGTATGGCTGCAAGATATTTCATGGCCGTGCTCCCCCTTCCAGGCGGGTGTCGATCTGGGCAAAGGCGTGTTCTGTGCGCGGCGCCCGGTATGTCAGCGCGGGTTCAGCCGCAACCCTGACCATTTTGCGCGATCCGGGGCGCACCACGGCGACCTGCAAGCGCCGCGCCCGGGGCCCGTGGTGGCCGCGCGGTGGCGCCACACTGCCCAGGTCTGCGACGGAAACCCGCCGCGCCCGGTCTATCTTCGCGGCACCAGCGCGGCGCAGCACCAGGGTCAGATCGCCCAGCCGCGCCGCCAGCGCAAGGCGCTGGGCATCGCGGACGGTGACCTCGATTGTTGCGGTCTTGGCCACTTTCGTCTTTTCCGACGTGGCATCGGCATTCTGGTCCACGCCCAGAACCTTGACGTTCTGCACGACCACGTCCGAGACCATTTTGGGGGTGCGCGCCTCGCTGTTGAGATTGCGCACCAGCACCACGTCCACGGTGTCGCCAGGCAGAATGAAACCGCCCACGCCACTGGTCTGGTCGATGCGCACGGCAAAGGCGCGCATGTCTTCGCCAATCAGCGAGGACAGGGACTGGCGCTGGCCCTCGCCGGAAACCTTGAAGGCCAGCACCGGCTCATTGGCGGCCATGCGCACCAGTGCAGAGCGCCAGCCCTTGTCCTTGGCGGCAAAATCATCCAGCGATGAAAAGGCGCCTTCAGGCACCCGGCTTTTCGGCCATTGCACCAGTTTGAGCACACGCGGCTTGAGTGCCTCGCCATAAGCGATCTTGCGCGCGGCGATGACCACCGGCACGGTTTCCTCGCGCGGCTGGCTGAGCACGGCCTGGCCCGGCGCGGCATTGCTCCTGACCATGCCGCGCACCAGCAGGACCGCGGCAATGCCAAACACTGCCGAGGCAGCAAGACTGGCTATCGTCATGATACGCATGATGGCCCCCGTTTCTTTTCCGGCGCTTGTTCGCCTTGTTGCTGTAACGGAGACTGTAGAGCGTAAATCTTCAAACTCTGAGAAAATCTGTGTGTGAGTTTGTTGAAAATAAATATATCATATGATTTGTATTCAACGAGAATTTTCTGAAAATGCCGGCGATCATGGGCAGCATTCCGTTAAGCCTGTCAGAGAACTGGCCGAAGGCGCAATCGACATTCAGGCTGTTTCGGATCAGTTTGTATGGAGTCCATGAGGCCCAGATTCTGCAATCTGGAGGTTTTTCATGCTTACCCGATACGAGCTCACGGCTGCTCAAGCTATAGCAGAGGATTAAAAATTCCTGCCAGGCAAGCCAGTTGAACCCGGGCCTGTTTGAATTTAATCATTTGTTACGTAAAGAATCTTGCGCAGGTTTTTTTATTCAGGTGCTCACTGGCAGGGCCTGTTCGCACGCTATTTGCGGATCATCTCAACGCAGCTGGGAACTTCCGCAACATCATGACCACCGCCGCGCCCTTTTGGGGCTGACAGGAAAACCCCATTCTGCGACGCAAACGCTCCTCGAACAGGACCAACCCTGCCCTGCGCCGCCTTTGCTGACGCCTTTCCCTTTTCTGTCAAATGTCAATTGCGTAATGCGATTGTGTTCAGACTCTAATTGTGCCGCAGTTCCCATCTCGAGGTGTGTTTCTTAAAAAGCCTCAGCTAGCAAATTGCACACACGATTTACTTTACCATCAAACTGAGATACTGACATATTTCTTTCATCAATCAAACGCACTTTGTATTTATGCTTGGATAAAATATCATATACGTCTTGTGCCGTTTTGGGTGTAACCTCGATAATTATGTCAGCCCTGGCTTCATCAAGTATGTTCTGCATGCCCTCAAGAACCAATATCTCTGCGCCTTCCACGCCAATTTTTATTAAATCGGGTGTTATATTCATTTCATTGCAAAGCGTATCTATTCTTGTCGTAATAACGCGTTCTTCGCTGGCAATCGCTTTTACATCCTTTTGAATGAAAGAATCGCCAATTCCCAAAATATTTTCTCCACGAAAGCGTAAAAACATTTCGTGGCCTTCCTTGTTAGAGGCGGCTTTGTTGATGCACTTAATGCGGTTTGTCGCCTTGTTAATTTGAACATTAGATAATAAACGGCCATATGTGCGGCGCGCGGCCTCAATCGCATAGATGGTGCTGTTTGCGTTGCATTCTGCAGCGAGCAATGAATAAACCCCTGTAAAAGAACCAACATCCAATACAATATTAGCTCTTTTTGCTCGTTCTGACCATAAGGTCAAGGACATTGGCTCGTAAGAATCTGCTCCATACCAAAAATAGACCATGGCAACAAGGTCATCATTTGAAGAGAACATTGCAAATTCATTGTCACCAACATTTACCCTAACCATGCCAAAGTAAGGAAAATGATTTTTACATTTATGAAATCTATCGTCTATAACCCCCTTTTTTTTCGGCGTTATGGTTTGGCGAAAAGTGTTTGCGGCAGATACAGCTTCTTTATTAAAATTTTTAATGTCAATTAATCGCATTTCTTGTTTATCTCCGCGTTTTCTATATGTACGATAAGTTTTAATCAGGCAGGCCGGTCAGCGTAAACATAAGTGAATTCGTTCAAGATGGCAAGCATCAGCGTGGGAATCTGCAATCATCTTTTCATGAGTAAATATGGCATGATTCCAGGGTCTGAACGCAACTGACTTGCCTGTTCTGCGCATGTGAATTTATGTGCTGAACAGGAGGGAGAGTGCAGGATATGTGGGGCATGTTCAAACCATGCCGGCGACGCGTTTCCGTTACTGGGTCTTGTCCCGGCAAAAGGTCCGGTGGACCTTTTGCGGAACGAACGCCCGATGGGCAGGGCGAAAATCTGCTGCGCATATGAGAGTTTGGCATGAAAGCCCCGTCTGCGGCGCAAACGCAGCGCGAACAGAAGCAGTCCTGTCTTTCACCGCGTTTGCTGGCAATTATATCTTTCTCACTGTCTGATCGCTCGTCCTTTTCCGGGCGGGATGCAAGGCATTATCACCTTGGAGAGCACAGTCTAAAGCGCCTTGTTGATCTCCTCGACCATTTTCTTGGCGTCATTGAGCAGCATCATGGTGTTGTCGCGGTAGAAAAGCGGGTTGTCGATGCCGGCATAGCCGGAGCCGAGCGAGCGCTTGACGAACATCACCGTGCGCGCCTTCCACACTTCCAGCACCGGCATGCCGTAGATGGGCGAGGACGGATCTTCCTCGGCGGCCGGGTTGGTAACGTCATTGGCGCCGATGACAAAGGCGACATCGGCGGTGCCGAACTCGGAATTGATGTCCTCGAGCTCGAACACCTCGTCATAGGGCACGTCGGCCTCGGCGAGCAGCACGTTCATGTGCCCGGGCATGCGCCCTGCGACCGGGTGAATGGCGTATTTGATCTCCACGCCTTCTTCCTTGAGCAGGGTCGCCATTTCCTTCAGCGCGTGCTGGGCCTGGGCCACGGCCATGCCATAGCCCGGCACGATGATGACCTTGGAGGCATTTTTGAGGATGAAGGCGGCATCTTCGGCAGAGCCGCGCTTGACCGTGCGCTCAATGCCGGAATCGCTGCTGGCTGTGGCGGTTTCGCCAAAGCCGCCCATGATCACCGAGATGAACGAGCGGTTCATGCCCTTGCACATGATGTAGGAGAGGATCGCCCCCGAAGAGCCGACCAGCGCCCCGGTGATCAACAGCGCGGTGTTCTGCAGCGTGAAGCCCAGTGCCGCCGCGGCCCAGCCGGAATAGGAATTGAGCATGGAGATGACCACCGGCATGTCGGCGCCGCCAATGGGGATGATCAGCAGCACGCCAAACACCAGCGCCACCAGGGTCAGCATCCAGAACACCGAATGTGCCGCGCCATGCGAGAACACCAGGATCAGCATCAGCAGAAAGGCGGCGCCCAGCAGGCCCAGATTGATCTTGTGGCGCTGGGGCAGGATGATCGGCTTGCCGGACATGTTGCCATTGAGCTTGGCAAAGGCGATGACCGAGCCGGAAAAGGTCACGGCGCCGATGAAAACGCCAAGGGAAAGCTCGATCAGCGATTGCAGGTGCAGCGAGCCGTCGGCATTGGCAATGCCAAAACTGTGCGGCGCATAAAGCGCCGAGGCGGC
>JALWUB010000312.1 GCA_026993275.1 Robiginitomaculum sp.
GCCCGTCCGGGGCGCCATCCTTGCCCCATTGGCGATAGATCAGCGATGACAGCCGCGTGCCGATGGAACGGTCGGTATTGCGCACGCTGTAGGTCAGCTGCATCTTCTCCCGGCGCGAGAAGAAGGGTGCCGCATCCTCGATGATCCTGTCATCAAGGGACGGGCTGACCGGGTTGCGCGCCGTGCGCACGCAGTGCCTGTGCGCGCCGCCGTCCTGCACCTGCAGCAGCAGCGGATTCAGGTCGAGATCGTCCAGATGTGCGGCGCCGCGGCTGGTCTGGGTCAGCAATTCCGAGCGCCCGGTGATGTCGTCAAGGCTGGCAAAGCCCAGCTGTGCCAGGATGCGGCGCACGTCACGGGCCAGCAAGGTCATCAGATTGACCACCCGCTCCGGGCTGCCGCGATACATGGCGCGCAGGCGCTCGTCCTGGGTGCAGATGCCGACCGGGCAGGTGTTGGTATGGCACTGGCGCACCATCATGCAGCCCAGCGCCATCAGCGCCATGGTGCCAATGCCGAACTCTTCCGCCCCCAGCATGGCGGCCATGACAATGTCACGTCCCGTGCGCAGGCCGCCATCGGTGCGCAGCCGCACCTGGCCGCGCAAGCCATTGAGGGTGAGCACCTGATTGGCCTCGGCCAGCCCCATTTCCCAGGGCGAGCCGGCATATTTGATCGAGCCCTGCGGGCTTGCGCCAGTGCCGCCGCAATGGCCGGAAATGGCGATGATGTCGGCCTTGGCCTTGGCTACCCCGGCGGCAATGGGGCCGATGCCGGCGGCGGCCACCAGCTTGATCGCCACGCGGGCCTGCGGATTGATCTGCTTGAGATCGTAAATCAGCTGTGCCAGATCCTCGATGGAATAGATGTCATGGTGCG
This sequence comes from Robiginitomaculum sp., assembly GCA_026993275.1. Taxonomy (GTDB): domain Bacteria; phylum Pseudomonadota; class Alphaproteobacteria; order Caulobacterales; family Maricaulaceae; genus Robiginitomaculum_B. The sequence continues at coordinate 880 of JALWUB010000312.1, forward strand.
GCGGCGGCGAAATCAGCGTCACCCCTTCAACCGAATGGCGCAGGCGCGCAATCAGGCCGTTCACCTTGAAGCCTGGCAATTGCCCGCCCTCGCCGGGCTTGGCGCCCTGGGCGATCTTGACCTCGATCTCGCGGCATTCATTGAGATATTGCGCGGTCACGCCAAAGCGCCCGGAGGCCACCTGCTTGACCGCCGAATTGGCATTGTCGCCGCCGGGCAGCGGCGCATAGCGCTCCGGGTCCTCGCCGCCTTCGCCCGAAACCGAGCGCGCGCCAATGCGGTTCATGGCGATGTTGAGCGCGCCATGGGCCTCTGGCGACAGCGCCCCCAGCGACATGCCGGGGGTCAAGAAGCGCTTGCGAATCGCATTGACCGATTCCACGGCCCGTTCGGGCAGGGGCGCCCTGGGACTGGAAAACTCCAGAAGGTCGCGCAATTGCGCCGGTTCTTGCGCCTGCACCGCCTGCAGATAGCGCGCGAAATCCGCATCATCGCCGCTGGCGCAGGCCTTTTGCAGCAAGGCGATGGTGCTGGCCGTGTAGGCATGGCGCTCGGCGCCGGCACGCAGGCGGTACAGACCGCCTATGGGCAAGTCGGCCTGCGGCGGGGCAAAGGCGCGCCGGTGCTGCGCCCGGATCTTGGCCTGCAGGCCGGCAAGGCCAATGCCGGAAATGCGTGACGGCACGCCCGGAAAGAACTCCGCCATCAGCGCCCGCGACAGGCCCAGGGCCTCGAAATTGCAGCCGCCGCGATAGGAGGAAATGACCGATATGCCCATTTTGGACATGATCTTCAAAAGCCCCTGTTCGATGGCCTGGCGGGCATTGCGCAAGGCGGTGGGCAGGTCTACGCCCTTCAGGGCGCCCTGCTCATGGCTGCGCACGATCATGGCCTGGGCCAGCCAGGCATTGACCACCGTTGCCCCGGCGCCGATGAGCACGGCAAAGCCATGCGAATCGAGCACATCGGCAACACGGACGATCAGCGAGCAGTCATTGCGCAGGCCTGCCGTGATCAGCTGTGTGTGCACCCCGGCAACCGCCAGCGCCATGGGCATGGCAGCGCGCTCCGGCCCGATGGCCTCATCGGAAAGCACCAGGTGGCCATACCCCGAACGGACAGCCTCGACGGCTTCGCGGCGCACCCGTTCCAGCGCTTCCGGCAGGTCCTCGCCGCCATCGCCGCGGGCGCTGAACGTGCAATCAATGTGGGCGACATCGTTTTCGCCCAGATAGCCCACCAGGCGCTCATAGCCGCCCGTGCTGAGCACTGGCGAGGACAGGGTCATGACCCCGGTCTGGGTGTTTTCCTCGTCGAGAATGTTGCCCAGATTCTTGAAGCGGGTGATCAGGCCCATCACCCGGCCTTCGCGGATCGGGTCGATCGGCGGGTTGGTGACCTGGGAAAAGTTCTGGCGGAAAAAGTGATAGAGCGGCCGGTATTCGTCCGAGAGCACCGCCAGCGGCGTATCATCGCCCATGGAGCCCAACGGCTCCTTGCCCTGTTCGGCGGCGGGCTTGAGCACCATCTGCATGTCTTCCAGGGAAAACCCGGCGGCAATGGCCTGGCGTTTCAGCACCTCCTCCTCGCCGCCGCGCGGCTCCGGCCCGCTGTGCACCAGCGGGTCCAGGTCGGTGAGATTGTCGAGCCAGTCCTGCCAGGGATGCGCCCTGGCGAGGCGGCCGATCAGCGCTTCGCCTGCATAAAAGCGGCCCTCGCGCAAATTGACGCCAACCATGCGCCCCGGATGCACCCGCCCGCGCGCCGTGACCTGCCCGTCCTCGAGCGCACACATGCCCGCTTCGGAGCCCAGCGCCACCAGGCCATCACGGGTGAGGGCATAGCGCAGCGGCCGCAGGCCGGAGCGGTCCAGACCCGCCACCACCCACTCGCCATCGGCGGCAACCAGGGCCGCAGGGCCGTCCCATGGCTCCATCACCGCATTGCAATAGGCATACATGGCCTTTTCCGCTTCGGGCATGGTGTCGCCGCGTTTCGACCAGCTTTCCGGGATCAGCAGCGCCTTGGTCATGGGCACGGACCGGCCTGCGCGCACCAGCACCTCGAAGGCCGCATCCAGAGCCGCCGAATCCGACGAGCCCGGCGGAATCACCGGCTTGATGTCCCGGCCGCGGTCGCCAAAGGCCGATGAGGCCATCAGCTTCTCATGGCTGCGCATCCAGCCCGCATTGCCTTTCAGCGTGTTGATCTCGCCATTGTGGGCAAGCAGGCGGAATGGCTGGGCCAGCCGCCATTCCGGAAAGGTGTTGGTGGAATAGCGCTGGTGAAACAGGATGAAGGGTGAAACGAATTGCGGATCCTGCAGATCCGGGAAAAAGGCCTCGATCTGCTCGGCCAGGAACATGCCCTTGTACACCAGGGTGCGGGCGCTGAAACTGCAGATGTAAAAGGCGTTGACATGGGCGGCCAGGGCCTCTGCCTCGATGCGGCGGCGCACCAGATACAGATCCCGTTCCAGCAGGTCCGGATCAACGCCCTTTGGCGCGTGAAACAGCACCTGCTCGATTTCCGGGCGGACCAGATTGGCGCGCTCGCCCACGGCATCCGGATTGACCGGCACCCGGCGCCAGCCATAGAGCAGATAACCGGCCCGCAGGATCTGGGTTTCGACAATGGCGCGGGCGCGCTCCTGCGCGGCATAGTCGGTCCGGGGCAGGAAAATCATGCCCACGCACAGCGGCCCGGCGCCCATGTCGTGGCCGGTCCGCGCCACCTTGCGGGCAAAGAAGTCCTGGGGAATCTGCACCATGATGCCGGCGCCATCGCCGGTCTTGCCATCGGCGGCCACGGCGCCGCGGTGCCACACCGCCTTGAGCGCGCCAATGCCGGCCTCGACGACATCGCGCCGTGCCGTGCCGTCTATCGCGGCAACGAAGCCGACCCCGCAGCCATCATGCTCGTCCGCCGGGTCGTATAATCCTTGTGCCTCGGGCCATATGCTCATGCGGCCTGCTCCTGTCTGGCCAGGGTCTGGACAATCTGCGCCGCGGCATCGCGGCCCTGGCGCACGGCCCAGACCACCAGGGAGGCGCCGCGCACGCAATCGCCTGCGGCATAGACGCCGGGCAGGCTGGTTTCATGGCCCGCGCCCTGCAGGGCGATGGTGCCGCCCGGCGCGGTGTGCAAATCCGGCGCCTGCAACAGTTCCGGCCAGTCGTCCGGCACAAAGCCCAGGGCGGCAATGATCATCTGCGCAGGCAGTTCGAACGTGCTGCCCGGCACTTCCTCGGGCTGCGCCCGGCCATCGCCGCGGCGCGCGCCAAGCTGCATGCGCACGGCGCGGATGCGGTCCGGCTGGCCGTTTTTCTCCAGAATGGCCTTTGGCGCGCCGAGCCATTGAAACACCACGCCTTCCTCGCGGGCATTTTGCAATTCCTGGGCCGAGCCCGGCATGTTGGCCTCGTCGCGCCGGTACAGGCAGGTGACGCTGGCGGCATGCTGGCGCACGGCGGTGC
>JALWUB010000313.1 GCA_026993275.1 Robiginitomaculum sp.
GAGCGGGCGCTGGTGCAGAGCGCCGCCCGCGGCGAATATGATCCCAATATCCGCGCCAAGCTGGATATTGAAACCGCGCAGATGACCACCAAGACCAAGAGCTTTGCCGACCGCATTCTGTTCTGGCGCAATGGCGACACCTATATGGGCGATTCCACGCCGCTGGATGCCGATGCCGAAGCCGAGCGCCTGCGCCGCGAAAAGCTGATCAAGGGCGCCACGGGCGGCGGCAAGGTGGTGATCCGCAAACGCGGCCGCGTGCGTCTGCCCGGGCTTTGATCGCGCATCTGACCAGGGCGGCGCTGCTGGGCACGGTGCTGGCGCTGGGCGGGCCTGGCGGCGCCGCAGCCCAGAGCGCGCCGCAGCTTTATTCTGCCATCACCATGGATGATCTGGCCGATACCCTGCTGCTGGAGGGCTTGCGGTTTTCGCGCGTGCCCATTGATGGCAAGGGCATGGTCGCCAATGAGCGCCTTGATGTGCTCGATGGCGTGGACTGGTCGGTGCTGGGCTATGACTGCACGCCCGGCAGGGGCTGCGCGGAATTGCAAATGCGCGCGGTCTTTCATGCCGGCCTGGCCAGAAACAGCCTGCTTGAGCAGATGAATGCGTGGAATGCCGCCAACCGCTTCACCCGCGCCTATGCCCTCAAGGACGGCAATGCCATTCTGGAAATGGACATCTATCTCTCCGGCGGCGAGACCCTGAAAAACATTCGCGACCAGATCACCATCTGGCGCCAGTCGGTGCGGCGCTTTTCCACCACGCTGTCACGGCAGGACCCGGCGCCGTGACCCCCGCCCCGCAGCCCGGCGTGCTGTTCGTCTGCCTTGGCAATATCTGCCGCTCGCCCACCGCCGCGGCGGTGTTGCGCGCCCGGGCACAGCAGGCTGGCATTGCGCTGTTTACGGACTCTGCAGGCACCGGCAACTGGCATATCGGCCAGCCGCCCGATGCCCGCGCCATCGCCGCCGCCGCCCGCCGCGGCCTCGACATGACCGCCCTGCGTGCCCGCCAGGTGTGCCGGGATGATTTCACCCGCTTTACCCATATTCTGGCCATGGACCGGAACAATCTGGCCGCGCTCCAGGCCCTGCGCCCGCCCGGCGGGGTGCAGCCGCGCTTGCTGATGGACCATGCCCCGGCGCGGCGCCAGCGCGAGGTGCCGGACCCCTATTATGGCGGTGAAGCGGGCTTTGAGTTGATGCTTGACCTCATAGAGGATGCGGTCAGCGGATTGCTGACCACGCTGCGGGCCTAAAAGTGCGGCGGGCGCTCGTCCGCCACCGCCAGTGCCGCTTCCAGCCGCCTGCCCAGGGCACACAGCTTGCCCTCCTCAAACAAACGCCCGATCAGGGAAATGTTTTGCGGCACCCGGTGCGGGGTCTTGTCCGCATTGCCGTCATCGCTGCGGGTTGGCACCTCGTGAAACCCGGCGCGCAGGGTCAGGCACGGGTGGCCGGTATAATTGGTGATGGTCAGCAAATTGGCGGCGAAATTGGGCGTGATCAGCACATCCACCTGGTCCATGATCTTGTCCATGACTTCCATGACCTTGCGCCGCAGCCGGTCAAGCTGGACAAGGTCCACCGAGGACAAAAAGCGGATTTGCCGCCAGGAATTGGGCCAGGCATTGTCGGCCTGCCAGACCAGCAGGTCGTCCCGGTTCGACAAGGTCAATTCCTCGAATGCCGCAGCGGCCTCGGCCACCAGCGACAGGAACAACACGCCATAGGGCAGGTCCGGCAGGCTGACATGGCGGGTTTTCACGCCCAGGTCCTGCAGGGTCTTCAGGGCATGGCGGTCAATGGCATTGCCGCTTTTGCCTTCAAACCAGGCCGGGTCATAGCCGGCAACCAGCCCCCTCTGGCCCAGGTCTGGCGCATAGTCGAAGCCCATGGCGACAGAGGCGGGGTCTTCCGCGTCATAGCCATTCAGGACGCCAAGAACCAGGGCGGTGTCCTCAACATGGCGGCAAATGGTCCCGGCCTTGTCCAGCGACCAGCTGAGCGCCATGGCGCCCGCGCGCGACACCCGCCCGAAGGTCGGGCGCAGGCCGGTGGCGCCGCAGCGGTTTGAGGGCGAGACGATGGAGCCCAGGGTTTCCGTGCCAATGGAAAAGCCGACCAGACCTGCCGCCGTTGCCGCGGCGGACCCGGCACTGGAGCCCGAAGAGCCCTCGGCCGTGTTCCACGGATTGCGGGTCTTGCCGCCAAACCAGATATCGCCATAGGCAATGGCGCCGCAGGTGGTCTTGCCCAGCAGCACCGCCCCGGCCTCGCGCAGGCGGGTCACCACGCGGGCATCCCGGTCCGGCACCCGGTCCTTGTAGGGCGCGGCGCCCCAGGTCGTGCGAATCCCCCTGGTATCGAACAGGTCCTTGAGGCCATAGGGAATGCCGTGCAATGGCCCCAGATCCTTGCCTGCGGCCAGTTTTTTGTCGGCGGCCCGGGCCTCGGCCAGTGCCAGCTCCGGCGTGACCGTGATGAAGCATTCCAGCGCATCCCCATAACGGCGGATGCGCTTGAGATAGAGCCGTGTCAGCGCCTCGCTGCTGATTTTGCCGGTGCGCAGCCAGTGGCCCAGCTGCCCTACAGACGCATAGGCAAGCGCCGTATCGTCCGCCGGGGCCGCATTGCCCGCAGCAGGCCTTGAGGCCTTGATGCGGTTTTTCTGTTTCGGGAAGGCCTTGCCCGGCAATCGCGGATCAAAGGTCAGGGCCGGGGCCAGATCATGGCCGAAATGCTGCGCGCGCAAGGTGGACACCGCCTGCAGCTGGTTTTCGAAGCCATGCAGAAGCTGCGCCCGTTCCTTGTCCGTATAGTGGATGGGGATCATCTTTTCGGCGCAGGCCACCAGCCGCGGCGTCAGGGTGTCTGTCACCGGCTCTTCCAGTGCAGGCGGCTGTTCAGGCGTGTCAGGCGTTTTTGCTTTTGTGGCCTTGTCCTGCTGCGCCAGCGCCTTGCCGCCAGCCAGCGCCGCGCCGGCGACGCCCGCGGCCAGCATGCCCCGGCGCGACACGCTTCCCGGTCTTGATGTCGTCATGGCTTCCCTCCCGTTTTTGCCAGCATAGCCGGACAGGCGGAGCGAGGGAAATGTTTTCGTGGCGCCTCAGGCGCTGCGCCAGCCTGGGTGCAACAGGGTTCCGATCAGCCAGGCCCAGCCCGCCAGCAGGGTCAGCCCGCCAACAGGGGCGAGAAACACCAGCGCGGTGGAGCCGCTCAGGGCATGCACATAAAGCGGCAGGGCAAACAGGGCGGCGCCAAGGGCGAACAGCACCGCCGGGATGCGCGCCCCGACGGACAGGGCCGCAAACACCGCCAGGGCGTGATACATCTCGATCTGGCCGCCGCGCTGCAACAACAGGTCCGCCCCGGCAATGGCGCCGCCATGGGCAGCCCGTGCCAGCGCCAGCACCGCCAGCAGCCCATGCAGGGCGCCCGCAGTGCCGGTCAGCCGGGCAAAACGGCTGGGGCCATCAATTGGCATCGCGCAAGGCCTTCCATCGCTGCGGGCGCACCACCATGGCGCGCACATAGTCGATATTCTGCTGCGCCTGTTGCGCAGGAAGGTCCTTGGCGGCCAGGGCACTGGCCTCGGCAAAGCGGCCCTGCAGGGCCAGCACCAGCGCCAGGTTTTGCCGCGCCTGCACCGGCGCATCGGGACTGGCCACCGCCTGGCGCAAATAGCGTTCGGCCATTTTGGCATCTCCGGCAACGGCATAGTTGAGGCCAAGATTGGAGAGAATTCCGGCATTGCCCGGTTGTAGCGCCAGGGCGCGGGTAAACGCTGCGCGCGCCTTCAGTGGCTTGCCGATCTGGTCATACGCCACCCCAAGGGCGGATTGCACATGCCAGTCATTTGGCGTGATCCGTGCCGCCGCTTGCAAGAACTCGATGGCCCGCGCTGCCTTGGCGTCCTCGATAAAGGCCTGTCCGGCGACCAGGAGCAGCGCCGGGTCCTTGGGGTAGAGCGTCAGCGCCTGGCTGGCGACCTCGGCGGCGCGCGCGGGCTTGCCCAGGACCCGGACAATCTGCGCCAGCTTCAGCGCCGCTTCGCGGTCGGCCGGATTGTTGTCATATTCCTTGGCCCAGAACGCCGCCTGGGTCAGCACATCCTGGCGGCCAATGGTGTCGCGCGCCTCGCGGGTCTGCGGGGTGATGTCACGCTGCAGGGTTTTCTTCAGGGCGTCCTCTTCCTTGCTTGGCGCGCTCGCACAGGCGCTGAGCAGCAGGGCCAGGCCAAGCATTGCATATCCGGTGATTGGGGCTATACGCATGGGGACGACTCAAGGCGGGTCATGGTTAATCAATTGCTAAAATGCCCTTGCGA
>JALWUB010000314.1 GCA_026993275.1 Robiginitomaculum sp.
CAAAGGCCGGGATGATGGTGTGAAACGGCCGCTTGCCCGGGGCATAGACATTGGCATCGCCCTCATGGAGCGAGAACAATTGCCCGCGGTTTTGCAGCATGAAGCCGAGCCCGTCCGGCACCAGGCCGGAACCCATGCCGCGATAATTGGACTGGATCAGCGACACCATCATGCCATCCTTGTCGGCGACGGTGAGATAGGTGGTATCGCCCTGCTCGATGGCCTTGGGATCGCCGGGGCCGACATCCACCATGGCCTTGTCCGGATCAATCAGGGCCCGGCGTTTGGCGGCGTATTCTTTGGAGAGAAGCTGCTTGACCGGCACATGGACAAAATCCGGATCCGCATAGAACTTGGCCCGGTCCTCGAAGGCCAGGCGCTTGGCAGCGATTTGCAGATGCAGGCTTTTGGCGCTCATGAAGCCTGCCGCCTTCATGTCGAAGCCTTCCAGGATGTTGAGCATTTGCAGGGCGGCAATGCCCTGGCCATTGGGCGGCAGTTCCCAGACGTCATAGCCGCGGTAATTGACCGAGAGCGGCTGCACCCATTCGGAATGGTGGCTGGCCAGGTCTTCATAGCGCAGCGGCCCGCCAATGCGTTTCATGTAGGCGTCGATGGTGCGGGCAATGGGGCCCTTGTAGAAGGCATCGCGGCCATCCCTGGCGAGCAGTTTCAGGGTTTTGGCGAGATCGGGGTTTTTGAAGACCTCGCCCTCGCGCGGCGCATGGCCGTCCACCAGATAGGTGGCGCGGGCATTGTCAAACGCCTTGAACAGGCCGGCCCTGTGCGCCTCCTCCAGCTTGCGCATGTTCAGGTCCCAGTAATAGGCGATCACCTCGGTCAGCGGAAAACCGTTTTGCGCGTAATCGATGGCCGGGGCGAGAATGTCGCGCATGGGCAGTTTGCCAAAGCGCTTGTGCATCTCGAACCAGCCATCGGCGGCGCCCGGCACCGACACCGGCAGCGGCCCCACAGGCGGGATTTCCTTCGCCCCGTGCAGGCGCTCTTTCAGTTGCGCCAGGCTCTGGCCCTTGGGCGCGCGGCCGGAGGCATTCAGGCCATAGAGCTTTTGCGTTTTCGGGTCCCAGATGATGGCAAAGAGGTCGCCGCCCAGGCCATTGGCCACCGGCTCCATCAGCCCCAGCGCCGCATTGGCGGCAATCGCCGCATCCACCGCATTGCCGCCCTTCTTGAGAATGTCGATGGCCACCTGCGAGGCCAGTGGTTGCGCCGTCGCGGCCACGCCATGGGTGGCCACCACCGGGCTGCGGGTTTCAAAGAACTGGCCGCTGATGCGGTCGCCCGGATAGGTTTTTTCCGGCGGCTGGGCCGCGGCGTCGAGTGCAAAGGACATGGCAGCAATCAGCGCTGCGGCAGCAAGACCACGCATGGCGCTTCCCCTGGTTGGTGTTGTGGGGGCCAGTGTGGCGCGTGCGCCGCGTGTGCGCAAGACCTGCGCCTATCCTTCCATGGACTTGTCCCATTTGCCAAAGGTGGCCAGGCTGTTCATCCTGGCGCGGTGGTTGAAGGCGGCCTGGGCGGCGTCATAGTTTTCCGCCTTGCCGGCCCAGGCCTTGAGCGGCGCTGCCTGCAGGGCCCGGCCATAGGAATAGGTCAGGTTCCAGGGCGTGTCATGATTGGCATTCATGGCATTCAGGTGCGCCGTCGCCTCCACGTCCGACTGGCCGCCGGACAGGAAGGCAATGCCGGGCACGGCCACGGGCACGGTGGCCTTGAGGCACTTCACCGTAGCACTGGCGACCTCCTCGACACTGGCCTTCTGGTGCGAGTCCTTGCCGGGCAGCACCATGTTGGGCTTCAGCACCGTGCCTTCCAGCACCACCCGGTGACAGAACAGCTCCATGTAAAGATGCTTGAGCGTGTGTTCGGTGACCGCATAACAGCGTTCCATGGTGTGGGCGCCGTCCATCAGCACTTCCGGCTCGACAATGGGCACGATGGAGGCTTCCTGGCAGATCGCCGCATAGCGGGCCAGGGCATGGCAGTTGGAGCGGATGCAGGTTTCTGTCGGCCGGCCATCGCCAATGGTGATGACGGCGCGCCATTTGGCAAAGCGCGCGCCCAGATCATGATACTCCTTCATGCGCGCCCGCAGGCCATCCAGCCCGGCGGTGATCTTTTCGCCCGCAAACCCCGCCATGTCCTGGGCGCCGGTGTCGACCTTGATGCCGGGAATGGCCCCGGCGCGGCGGATGATCTCGACCAGGGGCGTGCCGTCCGCGGTGCTCTGGCGCAGGGTTTCGTCATAAAGGATGACGCCGGAAATGTATTCGGACATGGCCGGTTCGGTGCGAAACAGCATTTCGCGCCAGTCGCGGCGGCTGTCTGCGGTCGAGGCCACGCCAATGCTGTCAAAGCGCTTGGCAATGGTGCCGGTGGACTCATCGGCGGCAAGGATGCCCTTGCCCTTTTGCACCATGGCCCTGGCGGTCTGGCAAAGTTCGTCGATATTCATGGTCTCCCCCTTGGGTTGTCAGTGTGTTTCAAGAACGGCAATGCCCGGCAGGGTCTTGCCCTCCATCCACTCCAGAAAGGCGCCGCCCGCCGTGGATACGAAACTGAAATCCTGCACCACGCCGGCATGTTTGAGCGCCGCTACGGTATCGCCGCCACCGGCAACGCTGATCAGCTTGTGTGCCTGGGTCAGCTGTGCGCAATAGCGCGCCGCGGCAATGGTGGCGGCATCGAAGGGCGGCAGTTCGAATGCGCCGAGCGGGCCATTCCAGATCACCGTCCTGGCCCGATCCATGGCACGCGCGATCAGGGCCACGGTTTCAGGCCCGGCATCGAGGATCATGTCCTGTGCGCCCACTGCATCAAGGCCGCAGGTGCGGTGCGGCGCATGGGCAGCAAATTCCTGCGCCACGACCACGTCCACCGGCAGCACGATCTCGCACCGCCTTTCCTGCGCGGCGGCGAGAATCTCCCGCGCGGTCCCGGCCAGGTCTGCCTCGCACAGGCTGGCGCCCACCGTGTGGCCCTGGGCATAGAGAAAGGTGTTGGCCATGCCGCCGCCAATGCACAGGATATCGACCTTGGCGAGCAGGTTCTGCAACAGCGTGATCTTGGTCGAGACCTTGGCGCCGCCAACCATGGCCAGCACCGGGTGTTCGGGATGGCCAAGCGCCTTTTGCAAATGATCAAGCTCGTTCTGCAGGGCCAGCCCGGCAAAGGCGGGCAGCAGATGCGCCACGCCAACGGTGGAGGCATGGGCGCGGTGGGCGGCGGAAAAGGCGTCATTGACAAAGAGGTCGCCCAGATCGGCCATGGCCCGCGCCAGCGCCGGATCATTGCGCGTCTCGCCCGGATGAAAGCGGGTGTTTTCGAGCAGCAGCACATCGCCATCGTGCAGGGCGGCGACGGCCTTTTGCGCCACAGGCCCGGCGCAATCGGCGGCAAACCCGACCGGCGCACCCAGCAGTCTGGCCAGCACCGGTGCCACCGGCTTGAGACTCAGGGACGGCACATATTCGCCCCTGGGGCGTCCAAAATGCGACAGCAGGATGACCCTGGCCTTGTGTTCGCGCAGCCAGGTGATGGTCGGCAGGGCGGCGCGCAGGCGGGTGTCGTCGCTGATCTGGCCGTCCTGCATGGGCACGTTGAAATCAACGCGCACCAGCACCCGCTTGCCTGCGACATCGGCATCCTGGATGCGGCGCAAGGTCATGGGCGGCCTCTCCTCAGATAAAGCTGGCCAGCTTGACGGCGGTGTCGGACATGCGCGTGGCAAAGCCCCATTCATTGTCATACCAGCTCAGCACCCGCACGAAACGGTTTTCGATGACCTGGGTCTGCTGCAGGGCGAAGGTCGAGGAATTGGCGTTGCCGTTATAGTCGATGGACACCAGCGGTTCGTCCGAATAGCCCAGAATGCCCTTGAGCGGCCCGTCGGCGGCGGCAATGATGGCCGCATTGACCTCTTCGACACTGGTGTCGCGCGCCGCATCAAAGGTCAGGTCGACGCAGGAGACGTTGGGAGTCGGCACGCGCATGGACGAGCCATCAAGCTTGCCCGCAAGCTCCGGCAGCACTAGGCCGACGGCGCGCGCCGCCCCGGTTGAGGTGGGGATGATGGACAGCGCCGCGGCGCGGGCCCGGTAGAGGTCCTTGTGCAGGCGGTCCAGCACCGGCTGGTCGCCGGTATAGGCGTGAATCGTGGTCATGTAGCCGCGCTCGATGCCGATGGCGTCATGCAGGGTCTTGGCCACGGGGGCGAGGCAATTGGTGGTGCAGGAGGCATTGGAGACCACCAGGTCATCCGGCCCCAGCACGCCATCATTGACGCCATAGACAATGGTCTTGTCCA
>JALWUB010000315.1 GCA_026993275.1 Robiginitomaculum sp.
TTTTCGATGCGCGGGCCTTGCGCCGCGATATCGAACAGGCCGGGTTTGCCTTTCGAGAGCGCCATTTCGCCCATGGCCTGCACGCGCCCTATTGGTGGCTGAAATGCCTGTTGTGGCAGCGCCGCGACGACCACCCGCTGATCCTAGCCTACAAGCGCTTTCTGGAATGGGACATTCTTGCCAAACCCTGGCTGACACGGGCCCTGGAAAAACTGGCCGCGCCGGTGATGGGCAAGTCGGTGGTGATGTATTTCGAACGCGTGCAAGGGTGATGGCCATGCGTTCCGATGCCGCCGCCATCATCGCCCATTGCAGCGCCTGGATTCTGGAGCTGCAACAATCCGATGGCGCCATCATGTGGCTGCCGTCGGGCATTTTCGATCCGTGGAATCACACCGAATCAGCCATGGCGCTGGCCGCCGCCGGGCATCTGGATGCGGCCCGGCGCGCCTATGACCATCTTATCGCCATTCAGCGGCCCGATGGCGCCCTGCCGGGCCAGTGCGGCGCCTCGGTGCCCATGGATGCCAGCAATACCCGGCTGCTGGCGGCGCAGGCGCAGCCCTTGGTGGACACCAATTTTACCGGCTATTGCGCCCTCGGTGTCTGGCATCTTTACCGAATCAGCGGCGATGCGGCCGATTTGCGGCGCTATGCGCCCCTTATTGATGCGGCCATGGCCTTCGTGCTGGCGCACCAGTCCGAACACGGCGAAATTGCCTGGCGGGCGCGAGAGCCGGGCGAGGCGCTGGAAGACGTGGACGCCCTGCGCTCGGGCAATTGCGCCCTCTACAAGAGCCTGGAGGCGGCGGTGCTGATCCGCAAGGCCCTGGGGCGGCCAGCGGCAGACCTGGTGCAGGCCCGCCAGGCGCTTGGCCGGGCCCTGTTGCAGCGCCCGGACCGCTTTGACCGCACCTGGCCGCCCAAGAGCCGCTATGCCATGGACTGGTATTACCCGGTGCTGTGCGGCCTGCTGCAGGGCGAAGCGGCGCGCGCGCACCTGCTGGCGCGCCGGGAGGCGTTCATTGATGACGGGCTGGGGTGCCGCTGCGTTGCCGACCAGCCCTGGACCACGGTGGCGGAAACTTGCGAGCTGGCGCTGGCGCTGCTGGCACTGGGCGAAGAGGGGCGCGCGCAAACCCTGCTGGACTGGTGCCAGCCCTTGCGCGCCGATGCGGGCGGCTATTTCATGGGCTGGCAGTCGGAAGAACAGATCATCTGGCCCATGGAGCGCCCGTCCTGGACCGCCGCAGCCATGGTGCTGGCGCAGGACGCCCTGCACCGTATCAGCCCGGCATCCGCCGTGACGTGCGGCGCGCTCACGGCCGCCGCCGCCACAGCACCAGTGATGGCCCGGGGCTGAGCCCCGGGCCAGCGTCACCTTACTTGCGGGATCAGGCCGCCTGGCGTCCACGGCCCGCCGGCATCAATCAGCGCCTGCTCAAGCGCCGGAATGGTGCGTTGCTGCAGGCTGTTGATGCGCTCGCGCAGCGCCTTGAAATCATGTTCCGCATAGCCAAGCGTTTTCAGGTGCGTCGGCGTTGGCCCGTAGGTGGAATAGCTGGTGCCGATCATCACCGCGCTGAGGCGGCTCATGACCGTGGCGGGCACGTCCTCGCCGACCTCGGCCTTGGACTGATTGCCCATCAGTGCCGCGATGATGTCTTCCAGCTCGGTGCGCGCCGCCAGCCATTGATCGTCCAGCCCGTCCGGGGCGGAGCGGGTGCGATCAAGCGCAATCTTGAGATCCTTGATCTTCTTTTTCAGCACCCGTGTCTCGGCGGCCGCGGCGCTGATGGCGCGCTGGTCCTTGCCCAGACGCTCCCAGAACGCCACGACCTGCGCAGGTTCGGCGCCCTTGAGCGCCCCCTTGCGCAAGCGTTTGACCATAAACGGCTTGGGGCCAACCAGTTGCGTGGTCTTGCCCCGCACCCGCTTGGCCAGTTCCACCGTATACTGGCCGGGAGCGGCCAGAAAACCGCGCGGCGCCTCTTCCGGGTCTTCCGGCGGCTTGCCGACCGGGCTCATGGCGGGAAACCGCAGATCCCAGGCGACCCGGTGAAAGCCCCTTGTTGCCGGACCCTTGATCCGCCGCACCACATTGCCGTCTGAATCGCGCACGGTCAGCCAGACCTCGGGTCCGACCTCGCGGCGTTCCTTCTCGACGGCATCGAAGCCCACAAAGGGCGTGTCCTTGCCCGCCTTGATCTTGTCCTTTTGCGCATCCTGGCGGATTTTGGCGAGGCTCTTGATGTCGTCCTTGAGGTAATAAGTAAAGACCGCGCCAAAGGGCGGGTTGGGCGCGCGGTAGAGCGCATGGCCTTGAGAACCGCCCGGCGAAAAGCCCATGGGATGGCGCTCTATATACCACCAGGCACGGCGTCCGGGAAACAGCATGGCGTCCTGTTCCAGCGCTTGCGCATTGACGGCGCGCAGGGGCCTGTAGTCATCCAGAATGAAAAAGCCGCGGCCGAAGGACGCCGCCACCAGATCATGTTCGCGGCGCTGGATGGTGAGATCACGAAACGCAATGGTGGGCGCGCCGCCGGTGAGCTTGATCCATTTGCCACCGCCATCGACGGTGAAGAAAATGCCGAACTCGGTGCCGGCGAACAGAAGACCCGGCTTTTCCTCGTCCTGAACAACGCGCCAGACAATATGGCGGGCGGGCAAGTTGCCGGTGATGGATTTCCAGCTCTTGCCGCCATTGATGCTCTTGTAGAGATAGGGTTTGAAATCGCCATATTTGTGTGCATCCAGCGCCGCATAGACGGTGTTGGCGTCATAAAGATCGGCATAGAGATTGTTAACAAAGGCGGTCTTGGGGCCGCCCGGCAGGCTGGACACCTCGATCCTGCTCCAGCTTTTGCCGCCATCCCGGCTGGCCCGGATCAGGCCGTCATCGGTGCCCACATAAAGGATGTTTTCATCCAGTGGCGATTCGGCAATGGCGGTGATGGTGTTGTATTTGCTCATGGCCAGGAAATCCCAGCCCGAATCCCATGACCATTGCCGCCCCATGACCGGCAGCAGCATGCGGTTTTCATTGCGGGTCAGATCGCCCGAGAGCGCCTGCCAGCTGTCGCCCCGGTCATCGGAGCGCCACAGGCGCTGCGAGGCATAATAGATCCGCTTGGGATCATGGCTGCTGACCACGATCGGCGCGTCCCAGTTAAAGCGCTCCATGGGCTCGCCGGGCGCCGCCTGCGGCTGGATGTGAACGATCTCGCCCGTGGTGCGGTCAACGCGCACCAGATTGCCCTCCTGCCATTCCGCATACATGATGTCGGGATTGCCCGGCTCGGTGGCCGACTGGTGGCCATCGGCAAACAGGGTCACGAACCAGTCCGAATTGCGGATGCCGTGGACATTGTCGGTGCGCGACGGCCCGCCTTGGGAATTGTTGTCCTGGGTGCCGCCATAGACAAAATAGAACGGCCTGGAATCATCCACCGCGACCTTGTAGAACTGGGTGATCGGCATGTTGTTGATGAAGCGCCAGGTCTTTTCGCCGTCAAAGCTCTCGTAAAGCCCGCCATCATTGCCGATCAGGATATAATCCGGGTCATCGGCGCGAAAGGCGATGGCATGATCGTCCACATGCTTGTATTTGTTGTTGAGATTGTGCCAGGTCTTGCCGCCATCTTCGGACACCTGGGTGGTGTTGCTGACCAGGTAGAGCTTGTCGAACTTGTGCGGGCTGGCATAGATCTCCTGATAGTAATGCGGCCCGGTGCCGCCGCCGACGGCCTTGCTCATCTTCTTCCATGATGCGCCGCGATCGGTCGAGCGCCACACCCCGCCCTTGCGCCGGTTGAGCTCGATGGCAGCATAGACCACATCGGGCTTTTGCGGCGAAATGGCCAGGCCGATCTTGCCCATATTGCCCTTGGGCAGGCCGGTCTTGAGCCTGGTCCAGCTCTCGCCGCCATCCTCGCTCTTGTAAATCGCCGTTTCCGGCCCGCCGCCGATATAGGCCGCCATGGTGCGCTGGTGCTGCCAGGTGGCGGCATAGAGGCGCTTGTGATTGCGCGGGTCCATGACCACGTCGGTAACCCCGGTCCAGGGCCCGGCGGAGAGCACATTCTTCCAGCTCTTGCCGCCATCGGTGGTCTTGTAGAGCCCGCGTTCACCGCCCCTTGACCACAGCGGCCCCTGCGCCGCCACATAGACGGTGTTGGCATCTTCAGGATCGACAATGATCTTGCCGATGTGCTCGGAGGCCTTCAGCCCCATATTCTTCCAGGTCTTGCCGCCGTCCAGCGAATGGTAAATGCCATCGCCATAGCCGACATG
>JALWUB010000316.1 GCA_026993275.1 Robiginitomaculum sp.
AGGCCGGGCCTGCCAAAAAGGCCCCGGCGAAAAAGAAGGCAGCCGCCAAAAAGAGCAGCGCGAAAAAGGACGGCGTGAAAAAAACTGAGGCCAAAAAGCCAGCGGCTCGCAAGACGGCGGCCAGGAAGCCTGCGGTGAAAAGGACCGCGGCCAAAAAGCCAGCGGCGAAGGCTCCGGCAAAACCGGCGGCGCAGGCCAAGCCGGCGGCGTAAGGCTCTGTGGGCCGGTCCCGTCCGGGGCGGTGCCGGCTCATTTTTCCATGACCGTGTCATAATAGGCGCTGATGGCCTGCATGGCCTCAAGACCCGCCCCGCCCATGTGCGGGATCACCAGGGTCATGATCGAAAAGACGGTCTTGTGGATCAGGCTGGCTTCCTCCTCGCCAGCGCCGGTGACGGCATCCATGCTGAGCCAGAAGGTCAGCATCATCAGGATTTGCTGGACCAGAACCGGCTTCATGCGCGGCATCAGGTGCAGCACGCCGGCCTTTTCCAGATCGCCAAGCAGCGCAGAAATGGTCTGGCGCTGTTCCGCCAGCAGCGCGCGAAAGCGCACCGCCAGCGCCGGATAGCGCGCCAGTATTTCGCCAAGATTGCGGTAAAAGAACCGAAAGCCATGAATGTCTTCAAGCAGCACATACAGATAAAGCCAGTTGTCCTCTATCGAGGTGATGCGCCCGCGGGCGCCGCGCAGCAGCGCGCGCATGCCGGCTTCAAACTCGTCATAAAGCGCCGCGATGATCGCGCCCTTGCCCTTGAAATGATAGTAAAGATTGCCCGGCGACATCTCCAGGACGTTGGCAATATCCACAGCCGTTTGCCGGGCTTCGCCCTCTTCATTGAACAGTGCAAGACTGCCCTTCAATATCCGTTCCTTGGTGTTCATCACGGCTTTGCATGGACTCGGTTGCGGGGACACACGCTTGCAGGCAGTTTGACACGAAAACGGCAGCATGAAACGCTTTTTCATGGTAAAACACCACACCACGCACGGGAGCAGACAGCATGAGCAAGGACAAGGACACGGTGGGTTCGGGCGCGGCACGCTTTACCACGGCGCTGAATCCGCTGATGGGCGTCAACCGCGAAGAAATGCTCCAGGCGCTGATGATGCTGTTGCGCCGCACCGGCACCAGCCCCGTGGCCTCGGCCAGATATGCCGGGCGCATGGCCCGGGAGAGCATGGAGATCCTGCTGGGCAAGTCGGACCGCGCCCCGGATCCGAAGGACCGGCGCTTTGCCGACCCGGCCTGGACCTACAACCCGTTTTACAAGCGCGGCCTGCAGGCCTATCTGGCGATGCAGGACAATCTGCACAAATGGGTGGATGATCTCGACCTGGGCGAGCTGGAGCGGGCGCGGGCGCAATTCGTCATGGGGCTGATCATTGATGCCTTGTCGCCGACCAACAGCCTCGCAGGCAACCCCATGGCGCAAAAGCGGGTGATCGATTCCGGCGGCCTGTCCCTGCTCAAGGGCCTGAAAAACGCCTATGACGACATCACCAAGAATGGCTCCATGCCGTCGCAGGTGGACAAGCGCCCGTTCAAGGTCGGCGAAAACCTGGCGACGACACCGGGCAAGGTGGTGTGGCGCAACCCGCTGATGGAGCTGATCCAGTACACGCCAATGACGGAACAGGTCCATGAGATCCCCTTTTTGCAAATCCCGCCACAGATCAACAAGTATTACGCCAGCGACCTGTCGCCGGAAAAGAGCGTGGTGCGCTTCCTGCTTTCGCAGGGCCTGCAAACCTTCATCATCAGCTGGGCCAACCCGGCAAAAGAGAATGCCGATTGGGGCATGCGCGACTATGTCGACAGCCTGATCCAGGCGACCGAGGTGATCGCCCACATCACCGGCTGCAGGAGGATCAATGTCTCCGGCGCCTGTTCCGGCGGCATCACCACGGCGACCCTGGCCAGCACCCTGGCAGCGGCGGGCGACGAGCGGCTCAATTCCATCACCTTTCAGGTCTGTGTGCTCGACCCGCGCCGCGAGGACAGCGAACTGGGCCAGATCGTGTCTGACCGCAGCATCGAGATCGCCCGGGCGATGTCGCGCCGCCAGGGCGTGCTGAAAGGCGATGACCTGGCGCGCATGTTCGCCTGGATGCGGCCCAATGACCTGATCTGGGGCTATGTGGTCAACAATTACCTTCTGGGCCAGGACCCGCCGCCTTTCGACGTGCTCTACTGGAATGCCGACACCACCAACCTGCCGGCGCAATTGCATTCCGACTATCTGGACATGAGCCTGCACGAGCCCTTTGCCAAGCCGGGCACGGTGGAGTTTGCCGGGCATGTGGCCGACCTGTCGAAGGTCACCTGCGACAGCTTCATCGTCGCCGGGATCAAGGATCACATCACCCCGTGGAAGGCATGTTACCGCACGACGCAATTGCTGGGCTCGAAAAACATCAGCTTCTTCCTCTCCAATAGCGGCCACATCCAGTCGCTGCTGAACCCGCCCGGCAATCCCAAGGCCAGATACTTTACCAATCCGGAACTGCCGCCCACCGCCGATGAATGGCTGGCCGGGGCGCAGGAACGGCCCGGCTCCTGGTGGAACGAGTGGGGCGCCTGGCTGAAGGCGCATTCGGGGGCGCAAAAGGCAGCGCCGGAACAGGCGGGCTGCGCCGCTTTCCCGCCGCTGGTTGACGCGCCGGGCACTTACGTGTTCGGCTGAGGCCATGAGTCCGACCCATGACCGCCTGACACTGAGCTTTGAAACCGTTGGCCGCCAGGTGCTGCACACCGCCCACTGGCGCGCCGAAACCGATACCGGCAAGCGGCCCCTGCTGTTTTTCAACGGCATTGGCGCCAATCTGGAACTGGCACTGGTGCTGGGCGAAATGCTCCCGGACCGCGATGTGCTGACCTTTGACGTGCCTGGCGTGGGCGAATCGCCGCCGCCGCTCCTGCCCTACCGGCCCTGGCAGCTGGCGCGCACGGCACGCCGGCTGGCCGAGCGCTTCGGCTATTACAATCTTGATGTCATGGGGGTGTCCTGGGGCGGGGTGATGGCGCAGCAATTTGCCGTGCAATACCGCAAGCGGGTGAAACGGCTGATCCTGGCGGCAACGACCACCGGCGTGACCATGATCCCCGGGCGCATGGTGTCGCTCTCCAAGATGACCGATCCGCGCCGCTATGCCGAACCGGACTTCATGCGCAGCAATTTCGAAGCCCTTTACGGCGACGAAATGCAAGGCGGCGCCCAGGACCATGTCAGCGCCCTGAAACCGCCCAGCACGCGCGGCTACCTCTATCAGATGCTGGCCTTTGCCGGCTGGTCCAGCCTGCCCTTCATCCGGCTGTTGCGCATGCCCACCCTGGTGCTGGCCGGTGCGCGCGACACCATCGTGCCCCTGGCCAACGCCCATATCCTCAACTTCGCCCTGCCCAATGCGCGCCTGCACGTGATCGATGATGGCGGGCACCTGTTCCTGGTGACCCGGGCCGAAGACACCATGCCGGTGATCCAGGAGTTTCTCAACGCGCCGCACGAGGTGGCGCTGCGCGACATCTCCCGCGCAACGGCTGCCACCTGACCCGGCTGCGCCGGCGCTGCCGCGCCTTTCAACGGGCTCAGAGCTTGCCCCGGACTTGATCCGGAGGTGAGGGCGCAGAATGGCTTGCCCCATGGCCTGCATGTCCTGTTTTTTACTTCAAGCGGGCCATGGGTCAGGCCATGTTTAGGCCAGTCCCGGACACAAATGCACCTGTTCCGGTCAGCAATAAGCCACTTCGGGCCATATCAAGCCACGGGATGCGGGGACAAGCGCGTCCCAGTCCCCGCCTTAGCACACAAGTGCATGATCAGGGTGTGCAGGGCCTTCAAAAAAGGGCTCTGCGCGTGCAAATGAGATTGTGAATCAAGGCGCCACAAGGCCTTGCGCCCTTTCAGCGACGCAAGGCATGCCGCCGTGCGTGCAAAACATACCCCCTGAAAGCCCTTTGGGAGCCTCCAAACGCACCACTATCCCCGGAGAAAAGCGGGAAAGCGTTTTTGCCGGACCAAACACTCTATCTGGAGAGGGCTTGTCCGGACCATACACGCTTTGGTATCATTTGGTGCTATGATTGATGAAACTGCCTGCGGCGATTCGTCAGCCTTTGCACTCTTGCGCACAGGCGCAATATGTGGTCCGAAGGGGGCAGAGGTGTTTTACAGGAGAGCGCGCACGTTGGCGCTTCGGCACAAAGATGGAATACAATTCCAGATTCAAGGCGGCGGTTGAGCAGATCAAGGCGGAGGGC
>JALWUB010000317.1 GCA_026993275.1 Robiginitomaculum sp.
TGTTTGAGCGCCTGGAAACCAAGCTGGAGCAATATCCCTCGCAACTGGCGCGCGCCTGTGTCGAACTGGCCAAGGACTGGCGCACCGACCGGTTTTTGCGCCGCCTGGAAGCCATGCTGATCGTCGCTGATGCCCGCAGCTTTTATCTGCTCACCGGCGCCGGGGATGTGCTGGAGCCCGAAAATGATGTAGCCGCCATTGGCTCGGGCGGCAATTATGCGCTGTCGGCCGCGCGGGCGCTTTACGCCTATGAAGATGATGCCGAAGTCATAGCCCGCCGCGCCATGGATATTGCCGCTGACATTTGTGTTTATACCAACCGCAATTTGAGCATCGAGATTCTGGACAAGCATGACAAGCATGACTGACCTGACGCCCCGCCGGATTGTCGAGGAACTGGACCGGCACATTGTCGCCCAAAGCGACGCCAAGCGCGCCGTTGCCATTGCCTTGCGCAATCGCTGGCGGCGGCGGCATGTGGACGATGCGCTCAAAAGCGAGATCACCCCGAAAAACATTCTCATGATCGGCCCCACCGGCGTCGGCAAGACGGAAATTTCCCGGCGCCTGGCGCGCCTTGCCGGGGCGCCCTTCATCAAGGTCGAGGCCACCAAGTTCACCGAGGTCGGCTATGTCGGCCGGGATGTCGAACAGATCATTCGCGATCTGGTGGAATCGGCCTTGCTGATGGTGCGCGAAAACAAGCGCGAGGCGGTGCGCGAGCGGGCCCGCGCCGCGGCCGAAGAGCGCCTTCTGGATGCTTTGGTGGGCACGGGGGCCAGCGCCGCAACGCGCGAATCCTTCCGCAAGCGCCTGCATGACGGCACCTTGAACGACAAGGAGGTTGACCTGGAGCTGGCCGATCGCTCTTCGCCATTTCAAAGTCTGGACATTCCCGGCATGGGCGGCGGCTCCATGGGCTTTCTTGATCTGGGCGAGATTCTCGGCAAGGGCCTGGGCGGGCGCACCAAGTCCCGCCGCATGCGGGTTGCCGATGCCTTTGCGCCGCTGATGGACGAAGAATGCGACCGGCTGCTGGATGAATCCTCGCTGACCGCCGAAGCCATCGAAATGGTCGAGAATGACGGCATCGTGTTTCTTGACGAAATCGACAAGATCACCGCCCGGTCAGACCGCCACGGCGCCGATGTCTCGCGCGAAGGGGTGCAGCGCGACCTGTTGCCCCTGATCGAAGGCACCACGGTCAGCACCAAGCACGGGCCCGTGCGGACAGATCACATCCTGTTCATTGCCTCGGGCGCCTTTCATGTGGCAAAGCCATCGGACATGCTGCCCGAACTGCAAGGCCGCTTGCCCATCCGGGTGGAATTGCGGGCCCTGACCCGCGATGACTTCCGCCGCATTCTGACCGAGCCGGAGGCCTCCTTGATCCGCCAGTATTGCGCCCTTCTGGCGACCGAGGGCGTGACTCTCGATTTTCGCGATGATGCCATTGATGCCCTTGCCGACATCTCTGCAGCGGTCAATGCCAGTGTCGAGAACATTGGCGCCCGGCGCCTGCAAACGGTGATGGAAAAACTGCTTGAGGAGATCAGTTTTTCTGCCCCGCAACAGGCTGGCGAGACCATCACCATTGATCGCGCCTATGTGCTGGAGCGCCTCGAATCCCTGTCGCGCAATACCGATCTGTCCAAGTTCATCTTGTAGGGCGCCGCAAAAACACATACCACGCGCCTCTGCCGCCATGGCGGGGATGCGCCTGGGCATAGCCCCAGACCAGAGTGCGGAACATGCTCCCGTTCAGCCACCGCACCAGGCTGGTGCGCAGCACACCCTGATCGCCTGCGCCGCGGCCGGTAATGACCAGAATGGTGCGCGCGCCGCGCATGTGCTGCCTGTGCAGATGCTGCAGCAAAAGCTCTTGCGCCCTGTCATGGCCCAGCCCGTGCAAATCGACGCGGCCATCAAGAGACACCCGCCCCGTGCGCACCCTGCGGTCCCGCACCCGCTCGACAGGCGCGGGGGAACGGGCCGGGCGGCGCGGGCCTGGCCTTGGTGCTGCGCTGAGGGCCGTCTTTTGCGGGCTTGGCCTGAGTGCGGTTTTTCGGTGTTGCACGGGCACTGGCGCCGGGCCGGCCTTGCGGTTTTTCAAGGGTGTCACGGTCTTGAGAATCTGCGCCCAGAGCACATCATCCTCGCCCGCCTCCTGGCCGCGCCGCGTCATGATTGCGGGCCCGGCGCAGTCCCCGCTCCGGCAGACGCTTTGGCAGCAGGTTTGGGCATCAGCACCCACCATCGCGCCTTGTGTCTGATCATGCCAGCCTCCCGCCCGGCGGCATCGCCAGAGCCCAGAAACAGATCACCGCGCATTTTGCCGTTGATGGCGCCGCCCGTGTCCTGGGCAATGGCCAGAAACTGCGCGGGCACCCCGCGCCAGTCGCCATCAGGCCCGGGAAGGCGGGTTTGCACCCAGATTGGCGAGCCCAGGGGAACCAGCCGCGGATCAACAGCCAGAGAGGCCCGCGGGGTCAGCGGCGCGCCTTGCGTACCCACGGGGCCGGGCTGCGGGTCCGTGCCGGGCTGTATCTTGAAAAACACATAGCGCTGATTGCGATTCATCAATTGCGCCGCCTTTTGCGGCCCGGCCGCGCGCAGCCATTGCTCTATGGCGGCCTTGCCGGCCTTGCCGGGCGCAAGTGCGCCTCTTTTGATCAACAGCCTGCCGATGGAGGTGTAGGGCAGCCCGTTATGCCCGGCAAAGGCAGCGCGCACCACACGGCCATCGGCAAAGCGCAGCCGCCCGGAGCCCTGGATCTGCAAGAAGAACACGTCAGCGGGCCTGCCCCAGGCCAGCGCCGCGCCGCCCCGGTGCAGGATTTGCGCGCGGGTAAAATAGGGGACCAGCTGGCCATCCACCACCCGCCCCATGATCTTGCGCCCCTGCAGGCCTGTGGCGCCAAAGCGTTTCGGCCCCACCGTGACCAGGTCCGGCGGGCGGGCGTAAATCGGCGCATCAAACCCTGGTGCCGGTGTGGCGCGCACCGGGATTTCAGGCTCGTAATAGGCTGTCAGCAGCCCGTCCCGGCTGGCATTGTCCGGATCTGGGGCCAGCAAAGGCTGCGGCTGGAAATAGCGTTCAAAAAACGCCCTGGCTCCGCCCTTGCCCACCGCGCTGGCGTGCTCGCAGGCGGTGCGCCACTGCTCCGCGGCGCTCCAATTTCGCGCAAACACCGCACACGAGCGCCGGAAGGCCTGCAGCGCCAGGGCCGGATCGCTCTGCTTCCAGCCCGGCAGGGCATCAAACGCCGAGGACGGCTTTTCCTTGGCCGGGGCAAGCGGTGGGGCCACTGGTTCGGCCCTGGCCTCATCCGGCGGCGCTGGCCCTGTGGATGAAACAGGCGCTTGCGGCGGCGGGGTCTTGCTGGCGCAGCCAAGAAGCACAGCGCACATCATCAGTGCCTGTGTGCATTTCAGGGTCTTGCCGGTGATCTTCACGCTGGCCACCGGCTTACGCGATGCTGGCCACCCCGGCCAGTTTCCAGTTGGGGTCGCGGCTGCGCACGTCGCGCACAAAGGTCCATTCTTCCAGTGTCGTGGCCATGTCGACCTGCTCGTCTTGCGGGTTGTCCCTTTGCCATTGTCGGGTCGAGATGTCCGCGCCAAAAACCACCACGATCCTGGCTTCGCGGCCATTCAGACCGGCTTCGGCAATGTCCGCCTTATTGATGCGGACAATTTCCGTCTCGGTTTCGCGGCCTTCGGCTTGTCGTGCATCAATGGCCTTGGCATAGCGGGCATAGACGTCCGGTTTGAGAAGCGGCTTCAGGGCCTTCTTGTCGCCGCGCGAATAGGCCTCGACAATGCGCTCATAGGCCAGGCGGGCGCCTTCGAGAAAGCGCTCCGGATCAAATTTGTGGTCGGCAGCGCGTATCGCTTCCAGCCCGGCAGCCGCCGGACCGGTAAAGGCCGGGCGGGGCAGTGTTGCGGCAGCCGGTCTTGCCGGAGCTGCAGGCCCGGAAACGGGCTTTTCTGCCGGGCCTTGCGGCCCGGCGCCGATGTTCTTGCCAAGAACATTATACAGCCTGACAAGAACAAAAACGGCCAGAGCGGCAAAAATGATGATCTGCATCAAAGCCATGTATGGACCCTTGTCTGCCGTGCGGCGGGGCAGGCCGCCCGCACCGCTATGGTTGTGCCGCACTATAGCGGGATTTCGTGACAGAAGTCAGCCCGGCGCTTGCTGCAAAACACACAGCGTGTTAGGCCGCCTTTTTTCCT
>JALWUB010000318.1 GCA_026993275.1 Robiginitomaculum sp.
CGCATGAACTCGCCGGCGAGGACAAGAGCGATGGCGATGGCCTGTCCCGGCAGAACTGGCGCATTTTGCGGGCCCGCAACAAATGGCAAAGCCCGGAAGAATGCGCGCACCACCCGTTTCCCGGCACGTTTCCCGTTGTTGTGACGGGCGAGAAGGACTGGGGCGGCTGGCGCACGCCTGGCGCCGAATATGACCGGGACCCGCACGGCATTGAAATGCAGGCGCGCCTGATTGCCAGCGCCCAGCGGCTGTTGCGGATCGCCGCGCAATTGCAGGCGTTTGTGCAGCAGAGCGCGGGCGATGTTCCGGCAGAACTGGTCGAGCTGGCGCGCGAAGCGCGCGAGATTTCGCGCTTTGTCCATGACATCCCGGAGGCCGGGCCTGCCATGGCGGCGCAATGAGGCTGGCCCTGGCGCGCCTCTACCTGATCAGTTCATAGGCCGGAATGGTGAGGAACTCGGCAAACTCGTCATCCATGACCAGAGATTGTATCAGTCCGGCAGCATCCTCGATGCGGCTTTGCTCCCACTGGGCGCCAAACTGGCCGCGCAGATCGGCCAGAACCTTCGCGAACATCTGATCGAGATATGCTGCCGTGACCTGTTCACCGGTTTCAAGCGTTGCGCCATGCACCCGCCATTGCCAAAGCTGGGCGCGGGAGATCTCGGCGGTGGCGGCATCCTCCATGAGATTATGGATCGGCGCCGCGCCCTGGCCGCGCAGCCATGAGGCGATATAGAGAATGCCCACCTCGATATTGGTGCGCACGCCCTGATGGGTAATCGTCCCCTTGACCGGGGTCAGCAGGTCTTCGCGGCTGGCGCTGAAACCATTCAGGCGGTTGATCTGGTTGGGGCCGGGCATGTATTCGTCAAACACTTCCCTGGCCAGCGCCACCATGCCCGGGTGTGCGACCCAGGTGCCATCATGGCCATCCTTGACCTCGCGCTCCTTGTCGGCGCGCACCTTGGCAAAGGCCTCGGCATTGGCGGCATTGTCGCCCTTGACCGGAATCTGCGCCGCCATGCCGCCCATGGCGTGCGCGCCGCGGCGGTGGCAGGTTTCGATGACCAGGCGCGAATAGGCGTGCATGAATGGCGCCGTCATGCCGACCTGGGCGCGGTCTGGCAGAACCCGGTCCTTTCTGGCGCGAAAGCGCTTGATATAGCTGAAGATATAATCCCAGCGGCCGCAATTGAGCCCGACAATGTGGTCGCGCAGGGCATAGAGGATTTCGTCAAGGGCGAAGCTGGCCATGATGGTTTCGATCAGTACCGTGACCCGCACCGTGCCGACGGGCAGGCCGAGGGCTTTCTGCGCCTGCAAGATGACCATGTTCCACAGCCGCGCCTCGGCCGCGCTCTCCAGCTTGGGCAGGTAATAATAGGGGCCGCTGTCCAGGGCTTTCAGTGCCGCATGGTTGTGGTAGAGATACAGGGCAAAATCAAACAGCGAGGCCGAAACCGGCGCGCCATCGACGCGCATGTGGGCTTCAACGAGATGCCAGCCGCGCGGCCGCACCAGCAAGACGGCCGGATTGTCATTCAGGCTGTATTGCTTGCCCCGGGCCGGATCTTCAAAACTGATGGTGCGTGCGACGGCATCGCGCAGGTTGATCTGCCCCTGCACCATGTTGTCCCAGCTGGGCGTGCAGGCGTCTTCAAAATCGGCCATGAAGCATGAGGCGCCGGAATTGAGCGCGTTGATGACCATTTTGCGGTCCACCGGCCCGGTGATTTCCACGCGCCGGTCCTGCAGGTCCCGTGGCGCCGGGCGCACGGTCCAGTCAGCAGCGCGAATATCGGCGCTTTGCGGATCAAAATCCGGGTCCTCTCCGGCATCAAGGCGCTTCTGGCGCGCCGCGCGGGCGTCCAGAAGGCGTTCACGGGCCGGATTGAAGCGCCGGTGCAGATCAGCGACGAGAGCGAGGGCGCCGGGGGTCAGGATTTCGGCAAATCCGGGGGCAATGGCGCCTGTGATTTCGACACCGTCCGGTAATTCAGTCAAGACATCAGACATAACAGATCCTGTGCAAACACATGCCTTGCGCACATGCCGCCCCGGCGTGTGCAAGTCAATGGTTTTGAAGCTTGCGGCCTCTCGAAATCACAGAAGCAGGGTCAAACCTGGCCGGATGGCAGGTCCGGCGAGGCTTCGCTCATGGCCTGGCGGAAGGCCTGCAAGCGCTCATGCAGGGCCTTGTCCTCCAGCGCCAGGATGGCGGCAGCCAGCAGCGCGGCATTGGCTGCGCCTGCTGCGCCAATGCCGAGACAGCCCACGGGAATGCCCGATGGCATTTGCACGATCGAATACAGCGCATCCTGGCCGTCCAGCACCTTGCCCGCTATGGGCACGCCCAATACAGGCAGCAGGGTCATGGAGGCGGTTACACCCGGCAGGTGCGCCGCGCCGCCTGCCCCGGCGATGATGACCTTGAAGCCCGCTGCGCTGGCACCCATGGCAAAGGCCCGCAGTTTTTCCGGGCTGCGGTGCGCCGACAGCACACGCGCATCATAACCAATGCCCAGCGCCGCCAGTTTTTCGGCCGCGCTGCGCATGACGGGCCAGTCCGATTGCGACCCCATGAGAATGGCCACATCCTTGTGGGTGTCTGTGCTGGTCATGATGGCCCCCTCTTGGTGAATAGGCGAAGATAGGATTGGCGCCCGGCCTGTCAATCATTTATGGTTGACCCTTTCTTAACTGCCATTGCCCAGACTGGGCCGCACACAGCTTCGCCCCTTGAGACTGCCATGACGACGACAGACAAATCCCCCGCCCGGACAGACCGCAACCAGCGCCCTGCTGCCGCCATCAGATCTGGCAAGGCGATGCCCCTGGCCGGGTCCCGCAAGGCCAGATCCGCCAACGGGCTTGCCGCCGCCGACATGACGCCAGACATGCGCGCGGCCGTTTTGCGCCTGATTGGCGAGGTGGACCGGCTGAATGCCGAAGCCAACGCCCTGCAAAAGCGGATCGCCGAGCTTGAGTCGCTGGCTGATACGGACCCGCTGCTGCCGGTTTTCAACCGCCGCGCCTTTGCCCGCGAGCTGAAGCGGGCCATGGCCATGGCCCGGCGCCATGGCCTCGCAGGCGCGCTGGTCTTGATTGACCTTGATGATTTCAAGACCATCAACGACACCTATGGCCATCCCGCAGGCGACGCAGTGCTGCAGGCCGTGGCGCGCGCGCTGAAAGAGCATGTGCGCGAAACCGACATTGTCGGCCGTCTTGGCGGCGATGAATTCGCCGTCTTGCTGGCGGCGGCTGACGAGGAAGGCGCGGCGGCCAAGGCGGCCTCTCTGGAAGCGCTGATTCGCGAACAGGACTTTTTGCTGGATGGCCGGCCCATGCGCATTGGCGCCAGTGTCGGCGTGCAGCCCTTTGGCGAAGAGCACAGCGCCGAGGAACTGATCAAGCGCGCCGATGCCGCACTCTACGCCTGCAAGAAGGCCAAAAACCGGGACATCGAGGCGGTGACGGAAGTCAAGGAAAAGCGGCCTTAGCCATATCAGGCATGGACAAGCCAGGCTTGGGTCTGGTGATGGGATCAAGCCGTTTGGGGCTGGTCCGCATTGCGCTCTGCGGGAATGTCGCTCAGATATTCGACAAACTCGAATTCCAGGCCTGAGGAAATGATATAATAGACATTGCGGCGAAAGGGCGCGCGGCCTGCAGGTTGTTTGGGCGTGTAGCCAGCCTTTTCCAGGCGTTTGATCAGCGCATCCAGGCCGGTGATGGCAAAGCCGATATGTGCCAGGCCCTGGGCATGGCCTTTCAGGTCGCGCGGTGCGCCTTCGCCATCATCATTGAGCGTGATATAGGAATAATCGTCGCCAAAGTGCAGCCATTTGCGCGGTTTTCCATACCATTCCGAACGCCCGGATGCGCGCACGCGCCAGTGCGGCAGGGCCGCCTGCAAGAAGGCCAGTGTGGGTTCAATTTCATCAACGACAATGTTGGCATGCTCGATCCGGGTCATGGCGCCCTCCATTAATTAAAGATATTTCTTTGTATAACACTCTTGAATAAGAAAGCAAGTGCTTTATAAAAACCCGGTATGAGCCAGCCAACCCGACCGGACAGCAAGCGCCCGCGCGATCCGCGCCGGGCCATCCTCGACACACTCAAGCGCCAGGGGCCGCTGTCTGCCGCCGTCCTGGCCAAGCGTTTCGGGGTGACCGCCATGGCGGTGCGCCAGCACCTTTATGCTTTGCAAGACGAGGGTCTGGTG
>JALWUB010000319.1 GCA_026993275.1 Robiginitomaculum sp.
AGCTTTCCCATCACCCTGCTGGGCTCGGAAGAGCCCTGGAAGACCGTTGACAAGCTCAAGGCCTTCAACTGGGTGACCTGGTATGGCGGCAAGTTCTCGACCTCGCAAAATCGCGGCATTTTCATGGATCAGGCGCTGGAGCTGGCGCCGTCTGATCTGTGGCGCTGGCATCTGATGGCCAACGCCCCGGAAAGCGCCGATGCGGCGTTCACGCTGGAGCATTTCCAGGCCATTGTGAACAAGGACCTGGCCGATGTGCTGGGCAATCTGGTCAACCGCATCACCCGCTTTGCCACGGCGCGCTTTGAGGGCCGTGTGCCGGAGGGCGGATCGCCGGGCGCGCTGGAAAAGACGCTGGCAGAGCAGCTTTCCCAACATCTTGATGCGCTGACCGGCCATTATGCCGCCATGGAGTTTCGCAAGGCCATGGCCGAAACCCGCGCCATCTGGTCCCTGGGCAATGAATATCTGGCCGAAGCGGCGCCGTGGACCGTGCTCAAGTCCGACCGCGAGGCCGCCGCCATGATCGTGCGCACGGCCCTCAACGTCACCGCCATCAGCGCCATCATTGCCCAGCCGGTGATCCCGCGAGCGGCGGCAAAAGTCCTGGATGCGCTGGGCGTGCCCGAGAGCAAACGGCATTGGCCCGATACCGGCGGCACGGGTTTGCCGGAACTCCTGCCCGCGGGCCAGGCGTTCAAGGTGCCGGAGGTCCTGTTCACCAAGATTACAGACGAGGAGGTGGCCGAATGGGGCGCGCGCTTTGGCGCGCAGACCTGACAGCACCTCTTGCGCGCATCCGGCGAAAAGGACATTTTGAGTCATGGCCACACTGATCGACAACCGCAAGCCGGCGCACCGGCACCCGGAAAAGCGCAACAATCCGGACAGCCCGGTGCAGCGCAAGCCGGCCTGGATCCGGGTCAAGGCGCCGATGGGCGAGGGCTACCGGCAGACCCTGAAAATCGTGCATGAAAAGGGCCTGTTCACCGTCTGCGAAGAGGCCGCCTGCCCCAATATGGGTGAGTGCTGGGACAAGAAACACGCCACCTTGATGATCATGGGTGACACCTGCACCCGCGCCTGCGCCTTTTGCAATGTGCGCACCGGAAAACCGGCGCCGCTGGATCCGGACGAGCCGCAAAAGGTGGCCCGTGCCGTGGTCGAGATGGGCCTGCGCCATGTGGTCATCACCTCGGTGGACCGCGATGATCTGGCCGATGGCGGCGCGGCGCATTTCGCCGCCACCGTGCGTGCCATTCGCGCCGCCGCGCCCGGCACCACCATCGAGATTCTCACGCCGGACTTCTTGCGCAAGGGGGATGCTGCCAACATCGTCATCGATGCGCGCCCGGACGTGTTCAACCACAATCTGGAGACGGTGCCGCGGCTTTACCTCTCCATCCGCCCCGGCGCGCGCTATTTTCACTCCCTGCGGCTGCTGCAAAGCGTCAAGGAGCGCGATCCGGCGCAATTCACCAAATCCGGCCTCATGGTGGGCCTTGGGGAGAGCCGCGAAGAGGTCATGCAGGTGATGGACGACATGCGCTCGGCAGGCGTCGATTTTCTCACCATCGGCCAGTATTTGCAGCCCACCCGCAAGCATGCGCCGGTGCAGCGCTTTGTGCCGCCCGAGGAGTTCAAATCCTATGAAACCCTGGCCCGCGCCAAGGGTTTCTTGATGGTGTCCGCCTCGCCGCTGACCCGCTCCAGCCACCATGCGGGCGAGGACTTTGCGCGCTTGCAGCAGGAGCGCGCGCGGCGCGAGTCACGCAGCACCCGCAAAGCCTGATCCCATGGGGCGGCAGCACATATGGCGGCGCGTGGGCTTTGCCCCCGATGATGTGTTTGCGCTGGCATCGGATGTCACCGATTATCCCAATTTCATCAAATACATCACCGCCGTGCGCATCAAGAACGATCAGGTGCAGGGCGATGTGCGCACCCTGCTGGCCGAGGTGCGGGTGCATTACAAATATGTCCGCGAGCGCTTCTCCACCCATGTCACGCTGAATCGTGCCAGGCGAATGGTGGATGTCAGGCTGGCGCGCGGCCCGTTCAGCAAATTGCGCAATGCCTGGCGCATTCACGCGCTGGACGACGGCTCGTCCTTGGTCGAGTTCAGGATTGATTATGAGTTGGCTGTGCCGTTTCTGGGACAGCTTTTGCGCGCCAGGGAGGACCGGGCCGCCGCCGCGATCATGACGGCGTTCGAGCGCCGCGCTGCCGAGCGCTTTGCCCCCGCAGGCGGCGCAGAGGACGCCGTGGCGGCGCAAATTGCCTCAATCAAAGGCGGTGGCTAGCATTTGCAGGGCCTGGCGCACGCTCATCATGCGCACCTTGGCCCGTCCCAGATCACCAAAATGGCAGGTCTGGCTGCGGGTTTTGGCGCCAATGCGCGCGCTGGCAAAGCATACCGTGCCCACCGGCTTGCCCGGCAGGCCGCCGGTTGGCCCGGCAATCCCGGTCAGCGCCACGGACACTTCCGCGGCGGAATGGGCCAGCGCGCCTTCCGCCATCAGTGAGGCGACTTCCTCGCTGACCGCGCCATGCTCCACCAGAATGCTTTGCGGCACGCCCAGAAGCGCCGTCTTGGCCTTGTAGGAATAGGTGGAAAAGCCGCAATCAAACACATCCGAAGAGCCCGGAATGGCGGTCAGGGCGGCACTGACCAGGCCGCCGGTGCAGCTTTCCGCGGTGGCGATCATGGCCTGATTGCTGCGGGCGCTTTGCAAGGCCTTGGCGGCAAGATCGAGAATGTCGTCAGCAAACATGAAACAAGGCCTCTTGGCGTGAGCGAATGGGCAAAACGCTAGAGCGTTTCACGGCGGGATGGAAGCGTTTGACCGGTCTTTCGGGTTTGCTGGCCAGGCGCGTTTCGCGCCGTGGCCTGGCGGGCCACAAGCGGGACGCAACGCCGTCCAGCGGGCCTGAAAGACCGGCCTTTGGTGGGCCAAAACAGCCCGCCGGGGGTGTCGCTGCGCTGGCCCAACCCGCCAGGTTGCGCGGCACACAGCTCCTGCCCGGGCAGGCTGTTTTGGCTCCATCAAACGATTCCAGATCACCGTGAACCGCTCTAAAGCAGTCTTTTGTCTTTGTCGCGGCAAAAATGCCGTCTGCCTGTGTCTCCATCAGCCATGCCCCTCGCGCCACCAGATGAGCGCGGCCAGGCCCAGCAGCGCCAGGGCCGCCAGCAGGCCGCGCAGCAAGGGCTTGCGCTGTTCGCCGGTGACCACATAGGCGTGATTGCGTTTCAGGCCTATCCAGGTGCGCCCGGCCTGGCGGTCGCGCGGCCCGGTGCGGCGGATGGCAGGCAGGTCTGCTGCGCTGCGCAAGGCAAATACGCCGCCTCCGGTTTTTTGCACCAGCGGCAGCAGCGCCTTGGCCGACGGGATAAGATCGGCGTATTCGACCGGGTTGAGGGCGCCGCCAGAGGCGACGGCCAGCATTTTGCCAGAGCGGACGCTGTAAAGCCCGCTCATGGCGGCGGGCATTGATGCGGCAAACTGGCCCGGCCCTGCCGCCTGCAAGTCCAGGGTTTTGGTCTGCCCGTCCGGAGCGGTCACGCTGACCGGCGCGGCCTTGTCTGCGAGGGTTTGCCGCTGCACGGTCAGCACGCCGTCCTTGATGTGCGCCCGCAGGGCTTCCTCTTCCAGTTCCGGCTCTTTCATCAGCCAGTGGGCCAGGCGGCGGTAGAGTTCGGCATGGGGGCCGCCGCCATCAAAGTCCCGGGCCCACAGCCATGCCTGGTCCGACATCAGCAGTGCCACCCGGCCATCCACCACATGATCCAGAATCAGAAGCGGCCCGTCCTTGCCGCCTGCGAGAACCGCGGTGCCGGAAAACGAGGAGACGGCAATGCGCCGGCCCCAGCGCCCCCAGCTCTTGGCCTGGCGCGCCAGCGCCGCGGTGACCGGATGGCGCAGACCCAGCGGCGTGATCGCCGGGGCAAAGGCCTGGTCGATCGTGCGCAAGGGGCGCGCGGGCAGGATTGTCGCCAGCGGCGTGCGCGCCAGCGAATACGGCCCGGCAAATTCCGGCCCGGCAACCACCAGAAGCGCGCCGCCTTGCTCCACATAGCGGGCGATATTGTCCAGATACAGCATGGGCAGCACGCCGCGCCGCGTATAGCGGTCGAAAATGACCAGATCGAAGCCTTTCAGCTTGTCCACGAACAGCTCGCGGGTCGGGAAGGCGATCAGCGCCATTTCATTGACCGGCGCCGGATCGAA
>JALWUB010000320.1 GCA_026993275.1 Robiginitomaculum sp.
GGGCGCCGTTTTCGCCGATCACCGCATCGACAGGGAAAAACCGGGCGATCATGTCGCACCAGCCCGCCGGGCGGCCGGTGATCAGCACCACGGCGCGGCCGCTGGCGCGCAGGGCCTGCAGCGCCTCGTAGCTTTGCGCCGGCAATTCCCCATCGCAGGTGAGGGTGTCGTCAATGTCGGAGAGCACATGGCCCACCCTGGCCAGGTCGGCCTTGTCCATTTCGGCAAAAGGACGCATGGCTCAGCCTTCCTCATGAAAATAGGCGTAAATGGTGTGCGCCATCTGCCTGGAAATGCCCCTGGCGGCCATCAGGTCCGCCAGCTTGGCATTGGCCACGGCCTTGGCCGAGCCAAAGCGCGCCAGCAGCGCCCGCTTGCGCAGGGGCCCGATGCCGGGAATGTCATCCAGCGGGTTGGCGCGGGTGGCCCGGGCGCGGCGGCGGCGGGGCGCGCCAATGGCATGGCGGTGCGCCTCGTCGCGCAGGCGCTGCAGGTAATACAGCACCGGGTCGCGCGGCGGCAGCCGGAAGGGCGGCTTGCCCGGCAAGAAGAACTGCTCGCGCCCGGCATCACGCTCGGCGCCCTTGGCAATGCCGGCAATGGTGATCTCGCCTTGCGCAAAGCCAAGCTCCGCCATGACCTTCAGCGCTTCCTTGAGCTGTCCGGCGCCGCCATCGACCAGCACCAGGTCCGGCACCAGGGCCCGGCCGCTGTTCTGCTCCTTCTTCAGACGGGCAAAGCGGCGGGTCAGCACCTCGCGCATCATCGCGTAATCATCACCGGGGGTAAGGTCGCTGGAGCGGATGTTGAAGGTGCGGTACTGGTTTTTCTCAAACCCCTCGGGTCCTGCGACGATCATGCCGCCAACGCTGTTGCTGCCGGAAATGTGCGAATTGTCATAGACCTCGATGCGCCGCGGCGGTGCCTTCAGGCCAAACACCCTGGCCACCCCCTCAAGCTGGGCACTGCGGCTGGCGCGTTCGGTCAGCCGCCGGGCGAGGGCGTCGCGGGCATTGTTCTGCGCCTGGCGCAGCAGTTCCAGCTTTTCGCCGCGCTGCGGGCGGATGATGTGCACATGGCGCCCGGCACGCAGGCTCAGCGCCTCGGTGAGCAGGTCCTGCTCGGGCAGGCCGTGGCTGACGATGACGGTACCGGGCGGGCGCTTGTTTTCATAAAACTGCGCCAGAAAGGCCGCCAGCACCGCGCCGGGCTCTGCATCCTTTGCATGGCGCGGGAAAAACGCCCGCTCGCCCCAGTTCTGCCCGGCGCGGTAAAAGAACACGCGCACGCAGGAGGCGCCGCCATCCATGTGCAGGGCGGCGACATCGGCCTCGCGGGTCACCAGGGGATTGACCCCCTGGCGGGCGCTGACCGCGGCCAGGGCGCGGATGCGGTCACGGATTTCGGCGGCGCGCTCATAATCCTGCACTGCCGCCGCTTCATGCATTTGCGCGTTCAGGGTTTCGCCCAGCTCGTTGGATTTGCCATTCAGGAAGGCGCGCGCCTGTTCCACCAGATCGTGATAGTCCTCGGGCAGGATCTCGCCGGTGCAGGGCGCGGCGCAGCGCTTGATCTGGTGCAGCATGCAGGGCCGGGTGCGGCCCTCATAGACCGGATCGGAACAGGTGCGCAGCCTGAACGCCTTTTGCAGGGTGTCCAGCGTGCGGTTGACGGCGCCGGCGCTGGCAAAGGGGCCGAAATAATCGCCCTTGATGGTGCGCGCGCCGCGGTGCTTGAGCACTTGCGGCGCCGGGTGGTCGCGGCGCAGCACGATGTGGGCGAACGACTTGTCGTCGCGCAGCAGGATGTTGTAGCGCGGCTTCAGGCGCTTGATCAGATTGGCCTCAAGCAGCAGGGCTTCGGTCTCGGTCTCGGTGAGAATGAACTCCATCGCCGTGGTGGCATGGATCATCCGCGCAATGCGGTTGGAATGGCCGCGGCCGCGTGCATAGCTGGCGACACGGGCCTTGAGGTTTTTCGCCTTGCCCACATAGAGCACCGCACCCTTGGCATCGAGCATGCGGTAGACGCCGGGCCGGGCCGGCAGGCGGCGCACATGATCGGCGATCAGCGCCGCGCCGCTCAGCGGCTCCAGGGTGTCTTGCGCGTCCTTCATGGGCGCCATTCTAAAACCCTTGAACGAAAAACCGGAACCGGTTTTCGCATCAGGCCCGGCTCACGCTCAATGGACAATGAAACCGCGCTGCATGACCGCATGGATCAGCATGGCGGCCCAGAACAGAACCGCTCCGGCAATGGCCAGCGGCTCGACCGCCACATGCCTGGCCTGCGCAGATGTGCGGCGCAGCGCCTGCGCCCAGACCGCCAGACCGGCCAGGGCCAGCGCGCTCAGGGCCAGCGCGAGAATGTCTGTCGCGGTGGAGCGGGGCACGTGCACCGCGAGATTCCAGACCGTAACCGGCAGCGCCAGGAGAAATGCCGCGGCCATGGCCTTGCGCGAGCCGCACCAGCCAAAGACCAGCCGTATCCCGGCATCCGCCGCGACAAACAGCGCCAGGGGATAGCGGACAAACACATAGGCGGCGAAAAACACAAGTTTCGCCATGTCCAGCACATCGTCCATATGCACCCCCTGCCCCCGGGCCGTGTGGCACCAAGGGTAACACCGGCACGCCTGCAATCAAAGGCAAAAGCAGATTTGATGTTCCTCCCCTGTTTGCGGGGAAGGTGTCAGCGAAGCTGACGGAGGGGGCCGTGCAGATCAATGCCCGTTATCATTCACCATCTGCCGCATACCAGCGCCCCTCAAACACCACCCCGTCAATGGCAATGTCTTTCAGGTGCAAAGGCGGGACCTTGTAGGGGTCTTCTTCGAGCACGGCGAAATCGGCCATCTTGCCGGGGGTGATGGAGCCGATTTTGTCCTCAAGGCCGATCATGCGCGCGGCATTGATGGTGATGGCGCGCAGGGCGGCGTCCAGGCTCAGGCGCTCTTCAGGGGCCATCACCTGGCCTTCCATATTGACCCGGTTGAGTGCAATCCACGCCAGGCGCAAGGGCTGGGCCGGGGCCATGGTCATGTCCGAATGCAGGGCAATGGGCACACTGGCGCGCTCCAGTTCGCCCAGGCGCACCATGTGCGCCGCCGTGTCTGCATCCAGCATGGTGCCAGAATACTTGCCGCTGGTGACATAAAGATAGTTTGGCTGGGCCGAAACCATAAGCCCCAGTTTGGCAATGCGTTCGATCTGGTCCGGGCGCGCAATGCCCAGATGCTCCAGCACAATGCGCTGGCCGGCATGCGCGCCGGTGCGCTTGAGCGGGGCCACCGCGTCCAGCACCGCATCCAGACCGCCATCGCCATTGACATGAATGTGCAAGGACAGCCCCGCATCCCAAAAGACGCGCGCCTGTTGCGCCAGCACATCGGGCGGCGTCAGCCATTTGCCCGTGTGGCCATCCAGATAGGGCGGGTCTTTCAGCACCATGGCGGGTGAGAAAAACGCGCCGTCGGCGAGCAGCTTGACGCGCTGGTTCATGAACACCCTCGGCCCGGCAAAACGCGCCGCGTCTTTGGCGATCAATGCCGGGGCGGCAGCCAATGATCCGGCCCGCTTGGTGACTTCATTGGCATAGGGCATCAGCATCACCCGCAGCGGCACATCCGGGCGCGCCCAGGTTTTGGCAATCAGACCCGCCTCGGCATCAAAACTGCCAAAAATACCGGTCGCCATGTCGGATATGGTGGTCACCCCGGCGCGGCGCAGCATGGTGTTCATGGCCGTGAGCCCGGCCTGCACATGCTCTGGGGCCATGACCACCGGGGCCAGCCGCCGGAATGCCGCCGCCAGGGCGGTTTCGGAAAAATAGCCGCGCGCAAAATCTGCATGGGCCGGGTCAATGCCCGGCTGCGCCATCAGCGCATCAAAGGCGGCACGATCACCAAGGCCGAGCAGGGCCATGCCCTTGGAATTGGCAATGAGTTCATGAAAGCTGCGCTGCCAGACAAAGACCGGGCGGGTGGTGTCAAGCGCATCCAGGGTGGCCCGGTCCATGGGGCCGTGCCAGAGCTTGTGCCAGCCCCAGGTGATGAAGGGCTGACCCGGCGGCGCATTCTTGAGCTCTGCGCGCAGGCGCGCCAGATAGCTTTGCCGGTCCGGGGTGCCGTCAATATGGCCCGCGGGCAAATCCCAGTCCTCAGGGGTAATGAAATGGGTCGGCAGCAGCACCGCCGCGATCATCGGGTGCAGATGCGGGTCGATAAAGCCCGGCATCAGCACCTTGCCGGCAAAGCGGCGGTTCAGGCTGGTCTTGCGCCCGTTGATGCGCTTTGGCGGCACCCCATCACCCAGCGCCGCAATGCGCCCCTTGTCCACCGCCACCCAGCGGGCACGCGGATGCGCCGCATCCATGGTAATCACGGTTTTGGCCACATACACGGTCAGCGGAGCGGGGCCGGGCGCGGCCTCTTGCACTGGCGCCGCACAGGCGGCCAGAAAAGCCGCCAGCGCAAGACCCAGGGCTGAAACAACCACGCGCATTATTCGGCTCTGCCTTGAGGTGTTGGTGCCACGCTGATTTTTTGCTGAAAACGCTGCTGCACCAGATCGGTCACGACAATCACCGCCAGGACAAAATAGAAGGTCGTCTTGCTCATCGGCTCGATGGCAAAGCCAAACAGGGTGATATGCGCCAGGTGCCCGCCCTCGGTGACCAGCAGCACGCCGACGAGAAACAGGATGAACAGCCCCATGACCTCAAGCATGCGGTTGCGCTCCAGAAATGCCGCGACAAAGTCCGACAGCCAGATCATCAGCACGCCGGAAATGACAATCGCCGTGGCCATGATGATGAACACATCCGACAGCGCCATGGCCGAAAGGATGGAATCGAAGGAAAACACCACATTCATGGTGACGATCCAGAACAGGGCGAGGGCAATGGAGCCCCGCGGCTTTTCCTCGGCCTGCAAGTCCGGGGTTTGCAGAAGATGACCAATCTCCTTGGTCGCCGTATAGATGATGAAGCCGCCGCCGATGAGCGTGATCAGGCTGTGCACGGTAAAGGCCCCGTCAAGGACGCGGCCCGCATGCAGGGCAAACAGCGGCGTGGTGAAACGCTGCACCATGTGGATCAGCAGAAACAGCAGCGCGATGCGAAAAATGATGGCGATGGCAATGCCCGCATGGCGCACAAAGGCGCGGCGGGCCTTTTCCACGCGCTTCGATTCAATGGAAATATACAAGAGATTGTCAAAGCCCAGCACCGCCTGCAGGGCGATGAGCATCAACAGCGTGAACAGGTTTTCGGCGGTAAAAAGCACACTCATCAAGACCCTCCGGACAAGACAGACCCCTGTTTTATCCCGGCCGCCACAAAACGCCAAAGCCTTTCGAAAGACCCTCTTGCTTGGGCCAGGCCGGCACATGGCCACCCTGCTGACATCATGTGTCTTCGCCCAAATGCCGCGCCATATCCATGGACTCATGCAAGACGGCAACAACGAGAATATCATCCGCCCCATCAGGCGCATAAATCACATAATGCCGTTTGTGGTGCAGCATGCGCAAGGGCCTGGAATACCCCGCCAGGGGCTTGCCAATCCTGGGATTATCACTGATCAGCGCAAAGCAGCTCTGCAAATCTGCCTGGTAGTGCTCGGCCTGTGCCTCGCCAAATGTTTCACAGCCATACAAAAAACATTCTATGGGCTGTTCTTCAGCCGCGCGGGTCAGCCTGAAGGCCATTACTGGCCCGCTGTCTTGGCTCGTTTGCCAGCCCGGCGCCGGGCTTGCTCAAAGATATCCTCCAGAGAGTGGGGCGACACGCCACTGGCCAGAGAGTCTTCGATCATGGCCGCGAAAGCCGCATGGTCCTGCCGCCGCTGATCGGCCCGCACCAGTTCACGAAAATATTCGCTGTCATTGCCATAAAGGCCCGATTGCAGCCGCGCGTGAATGTAATCGGCCAGACCTTGCGGCAGAGATATGGTTTTCCGGATCATTTTTGTCATAACTAATCATAACAAGTATGGCTTTTTTCGTCAAACTGACCTGCGAATTTGTGCGTTGACTGCCCATTCCGACTCACACGACGCTACCTCGACGTCTGAGTCGTCGCTTTTTCCACCCCCACTGGAAGTGGGGTCCGGGCTCCCGGTGAAAGGAGGTGAGGCTTATGACTTGTAAGACGAAAACGCGTAGAGTTCGCGTTGGTGGCAAGCCGGGACCGAAAACGGTCCCGGTCAAACGCCACAAAAGGTCGAAACCCAAACCTTGCTAGTTCCCGCTAGCATTTAATTGTCGGCTCAGGCGTCATCATAGAATCTGAAATTGATTCTAGGGTCAAGGAAAATCCTGATCCGGACGAAGGAACCCTAGTTTGGGTAGCTGCGGTAGAGAACAAAGCTTCACATAACCTGTCAAAATAGCATTGCCCCATCCCCT
Source organism: Robiginitomaculum sp. (assembly GCA_026993275.1). Lineage (GTDB taxonomy): Bacteria > Pseudomonadota > Alphaproteobacteria > Caulobacterales > Maricaulaceae > Robiginitomaculum_B. Next base: position 6,408 of record JALWUB010000320.1, read on the forward strand.
GCGGCAAAGTGACCAGAAACAAAAGAGTCTGCCCCCTGCCCCTTGTGTGGTAAAAAGGGCGCACTATCTGTTGGGTTGAAACGGCCTGTCCGCGCCATAACGGGCGGCCAGGTTCAAAACTTCTCGCTGTAACAGGGGATTAACATGGATATTGAAAAGTTTTCAGATCGTGCCAAGGGCATGATCCAGGCAGCGCAGGCGCTGGCGCTGGCCGCCGGACACCAGCAGTTTACACCGGAACACCTGCTCAAGGCACTGATCGAGGACCGCGAAGGCCTTGCCGCCAATCTGATGCGCGCCGCCGGGGCGCAGCCGGAACTGGCCCTGGCCGATGTGGATGCCGAACTGGAAAAGCTGCCCAAGGTGCAGGGCGGTGACGGGCGCATCTACATGTCCTCCGAAACCGCACGGGTGCTGCAAACCGCCCAGGAAGCCGCCGAAAAGGCCGGCGACAGCTTTGTCACCGTGGAACGGCTGTTGCTGGCGCTGGTACTGGTCAAGGAAGCCAAGGCATCGGAGATTCTCAAGAAGGCCGGGCTGACCGCGCAAAAGCTCAACAACGCCATCAACGAAATCCGCAAGGGCCGCACCGCCGATTCCGCCTCGGCTGAAGAGTCCTATGACGCCCTGAAGAAATACACGCGCGACCTCACCGAAGTGGCGCGCGAGGGCAAGCTGGACCCGATCATTGGCCGCGATGATGAAATCCGCCGCACCATTCAGGTGCTCTCGCGGCGCACCAAGAACAACCCGGTGCTCATTGGCGAGCCCGGCGTCGGCAAGACCGCCATCGCCGAAGGCCTGGCGCTGCGCATTGTCAATGGCGATGTGCCCGAAGGCCTCAAGAACAAGAAATTGCTGGCCCTGGACATGGGCGCGCTGATCGCCGGGGCGAAATACCGCGGCGAGTTCGAAGAGCGCCTGAAGGCGGTCATCAACGAAGTGCAGGCCGCCGAGGGCGGGATCATCCTGTTCATCGACGAAATGCACACCCTGGTGGGCGCGGGCAAGACCGATGGCGCCATGGATGCGTCCAACCTCTTGAAGCCGGCGCTGGCGCGCGGCGAGCTGCACGCCATTGGCGCGACGACGCTGGACGAATACCGCAAGCATGTGGAAAAGGATGCGGCGCTGGCGCGGCGCTTTCAGCCGGTCATGGTCGAGGAGCCGAGTGTCGAGGACACCATCTCGATCCTGCGCGGGCTGAAGGAAAAATACGAGGTGCACCACGGCGTGCGCATTGCCGACAGTGCCATCGTCGCCGCGGCGCAGCTGTCCCACCGCTATATCACAGACCGGTTCTTGCCGGACAAGGCCATTGACCTGATGGACGAGGCGGCCTCGCGCCTGCGCATGCAGATCGATTCCAAGCCCGAGGAGCTGGACGAGATCGACCGGCGGCTGATGCAGGCGCGCATCGAGGCCGAGGCCCTGCGCAAGGAAAAGGACGAGGCCTCCAGGGAGCGCCTGAAAAAGCTCGAGGCCGAAATTGCCGAACTGGAAAAGCAATCCGAAGAGCTGAGCGGCGCCTGGCGGGCCGAAAAGGAACGCCTGGCCGCAGCCACCAAGGCGCGCGAAGCCCTGGATCTCTTGCGCAATGAACTGATCGAGGCCGAGCGCAATGGCGACTGGGCCCGGGCCTCGGAAATCAAGTATGGCCGCATTCCCCAGCTCGAGGAAGCGCTGGAAAAGGAAAAGCAGGAATCGAAGAAGGACGTCACCATGGAAGTGGTGGACGCCGAACAGGTGGCCGCCATCGTGTCGCGCTGGACCGGCATTCCGGTGGAGAAAATGCTCGAGGGCGAGCGTGAGAAGCTGTTGCACATGGAAGATCAGTTGCGCCAGCGCGTGATCGGGCAGGACGACGCCCTGCGCGCCGTCTCCGACGCCGTGCGCCGCGCCCGGGCTGGCCTGTCGGACCCGTCTAAGCCGATTGGCTCGTTCATGTTCCTGGGCCCGACCGGCGTCGGCAAGACCGAGCTGACCAAGGCGCTGGCCGATTTCCTGTTTGACGACGAACACGCCATCACCCGGCTCGACATGTCTGAATACATGGAAAAGCACTCGGTGGCGCGCATGATTGGCGCACCGCCCGGCTATGTCGGCTATGAAGAGGGCGGCGCCCTCACTGAAGCGGTGCGGCGGCGGCCCTATCAGGTGGTGCTGCTCGATGAAATCGAGAAGGCGCATCCGGACGTGTTCAACGTGCTGCTGCAGGTGCTCGATGACGGCCGCCTGACCGATGGCCAGGGGCGCACGGTGGATTTTCGCAACACCCTGATCATCATGACCTCGAATCTGGGTTCCGAACACCTGGTCGCGGCCTCTGGCGAATCTGCGGAAGAATCGCGCGAGGCGGTGATGAATGCGGTGCGGGCGCATTTCCGGCCCGAATTCCTCAACCGGGTAGACGAGATCATCCTGTTCCACCGCCTGAAGCCTGAATACATGGCCCGCATTGTCGATATCCAGATGAAGCGGCTGCTGGAACTGCTGGCCGACCGGAACATCACCGTGGAGCTGGATGACGAGGCCCGCACCTGGCTGGGCAATCAGGGATATGATCCGGCCTATGGCGCCCGGCCCCTCAAGCGCGTCATCCAGAAACAGGTGCAGGATCCGCTGGCCAAGATGATTCTGGAAGGCACGGTGAAAGATGGCGATACCGTCAAGATCACCGTGAAAAACGGCGCCCTGGCGTTCAACGGCAAAGTGCCGGAATAAGGACCGGCGCAAAGAAACCGGCTGAGGCGGGCAGATGCCCGCCTCAGTTTTTTCGTGCCCGCAATCTTCGCTCCAGCACCCGCGCCGGGTGCAGCGCTTCGGCCGCGCCGCGCTCCAGCGGTGAAGGCTCGCCAAGGGCTTCGCAGGCCAGCGCCTCGCCGAGAATGGGCGCCAGGGTGAAACCGCGTGAGCCCAGACCCATGAGGACAAAGAGGCCTTCTTGCAGGCGCGCCTCTCCGGCCCCGGGGTCGAGGAACCCGTCACGCAGGGCGGCAAACCGCTGCACAAAATCATCCTCCTGCACCAGCGGCCCGGCATAGGGCATCTGGTCCGGGGTTGCGGCGCGCACCGCAACCCGGCCGCGGCTGCCCGCCCGCTCCAGCCGTGCCGCCAGCGCCGGGGCAAAACCCTGGAGCATGGCAAAGTTGTGCGCCTCGGCGGCAGCGTCCGGGTGTGGATCAAACCCCTTGCCATCCAGGGGCTCGAAGGTGGCCCCATACAGCAGTTGCGCCCCCGGCAGGCCCAGGGCATAGCCATCGGCGAGCAGGGCCGGACCATCATGGGCAGGGTGAATCGGCGCGGTGTTCACCTGGCCGCGCAAATAACGAAAGGCCAGCCCTGCGGTTTGCGCCAGCTGGCCCTGGCCCAGCGCCAGCACCGCCAGCGGGGCCCTGGCGATCTCTGCGCCAGACGCATCACGGGCGCACCAGTTGCCGCCCTCCTTGCGCAGGCCGCTGACCCTGGCCCGGACCAGGCGGGCGCCGCGCGTCATGGCGGCAATGACGGGGCCGGGCAGCACAAACCCGGCGGAGGCGATGGCAAGTGCCGGGCCTTCATCCACCAGCGTCAGATCATCGGCGGGCAAGGCCCCGCTTTGGGCCAGGCGGGCAAACTTGTCTGCGTCCTTGTCATGGGCAGGCCTGCGCAGGAGCCCGCAAGGGTGCCAGATCTCTGTGCCAAGACTTTCATAACAGCGCACCGCATGGGCAAAGGCGGTGCGAAAGAAGCGCGCCTGCGGGGAATCCTCCAGATCGAGGCGCGGGCTGACCAGCGCCGCCGCATTGCCGCTGGCTTCGTCGGCGAGGCCGTCCTTGCTGACCAGCGTCACCGCCAGGCCGCGGCGCAACAGCGCCTGCGCCGCGCTGGCCCCGGCAATGCCGCCGCCAATGATGAGCACAGAGCGGGACGCAGGCGCGGGCCGGGCCGCCGGGCGTGTCGGGCGGCGCAAGGATGGCCGGGGCGGCCCCTCGTAAAGCGCTTCAAGGCGCTGGCGCTTGCGCCCGTATCCTGGCATTTTGCGCACTGCAAACCCCGCTGATGCAAGGCCGCGGCGCACCGCCCCGGCAACGCTGAAGGTTGCTGCCCGCGTGCCCGGACGGCTCAGGCGGGCAAGGGCGCCAAACACCGCTTCGCTCCACATGGCGCCATTGCGCGACGGCGCAAAGCCATCGAGAAACCAGGCATCGGCAGGTGTTTCCATCTGCGCCAGCGCCTCCTGCACATCCATGAAGAACAGGGTCAGGGTGAGACCGTCTTCATCAAACACCAGCCGGTGCACGCCCTTGATCGCGGCCGGCCATTGCCGCCTCAGCGCCTGGGCCAGCGCATCGAGCCCTGCAAACGGGCCCTGCGCGCGGCGCAGATCAGCGCGGGAAAACGGCGCGGACTCTATCGAGATGAAATGCAGCCGGGCGGCGCTGGGCCGCGTCTTGCGCCACAGCGCCCAGGTGCTGAGAAAGTTCAGCCCGGTGCCAAAGCCAAGCTCGCCAATGACAAAGGCGGGCCTGTCCTGCCAGGCCTGCGGCAAATGGCAGCCTTCCAGAAACACGGCACGGGATTCCCCGGCGCCATCGGCATCGGAGAAATAACCATCCTGAAAATCCAGATTGCGCGGCCCGCCCGCCCCGTACCAGTCAAGCCGGGGCGCGGACAGGCCCAGATCAGGCGCAGCCATGCGTCGTGCAGTCCTCAACAAAAAGCCGCCCCCTTGCGGGGGCGGCCTGAGACTATTGCAAACGGCCGGGCTGGTCTATTGACCGCCCTCATCGCCGTCCTGGCCAGCCGCATCCTCCGCCTTGGAAGACATGGCGTCCTTGGCCTTTTCAAGCTCCTGTTTTGCCGCGTCTTTCAGCTTTTCGCCCTCGGCCAGCGCGGCCGCGGCGGCATCTTCGGCCTTGTCCATGGCATTGGCGGCAGACGATTCAGCGGCCGCAGCGGCCGTGTCTGCCGTATTGCTGCTTGGGGCGGCCTCAGCGGCTGGCGCCGGAGCGCTGGCTTCGGGCGCAGCCGAAGTCTTTTCGCTGGCCGGGGCCTGGCCGTTGCCGTTATTGGCGGGCGTGCATGCCGCCAGGGCCAGTGCTGCTGCACTGCACATGAAGGAGAGTTTCAGAAGAGTCATTTGCGTCCACCCGTTTGCTATAGAAAAACCGATCCTATAACAAATGCGCTGCCCTGTCTGCCCCGAATGGGGATTTTCCAGATAAAACCTGCAACTGGGCCGGGCAGGGTGCGTTCAAGGACTACACCGACTCTATACTGTCGAGAGCATCTTCCAGTTCGGAGAAACTGGGCTGTGCCGGGGTGGGGACGACACCGCGGCCGATCTCGATGGAAATCTGCGCCGCATTGCCATGCAGATGCGCTACCAGCACCGCCTGGATGATCTTGTAGAACTGCGCCTCTTCATCGACGACCGCCTGCAGGCGCGCCGACATCGGCCCGACCAGGCCGTAGGCCAGAAACACGCCAAGAAACGTGCCCACCAGCGCCGCGCCGATGGAGCGGCCCAGATATTCCGGCGGCTCGGTAATGGCGCCCATGGTTTTGACGATGCCCAGCACCGCGGCAACAATGCCCAGTGCCGGCAGGCCATCGGCCATGCTCTGCAGGGCGTGGGCTGGCGCCCCCGCCTCGTGGTGATGCTTTTCCAGCTGCGCCTCCATGGCGTCCTCGACCTGGTGCGGGTCTTCCAGGTTCATCGTCATCATGCGCAAGGTGTCGCAGATGAAGGCCGTGGCGAAATGATCCTTGAGGATTTTGGGATACTGGGTGAAGATCGCGCTTTCCCCGGGGTTTTCGATGTGGGTTTCCAGGGCGATGACGCCCTTGGTCTTCATCGTCTTGGTCAGGGTGAACAGCAGCGCCAGAATGTCGCCATAGTCCTTCTTCTTCCATTTTGGCCCGGCCACGAGCTTGCCGAATCCTGCCAGCACCCCCATCAGCACCTTGCCCGAACTGCCCACCATCATGGCACCGGTAGCGCCGCCCAGAATCATCATCAGTTCAAAGGGTGCCGCATGCAAAATCGGCCCCAGCTTGCCCTCCTCGAGCACATAGCCGCCGAAAATCATCACGAAGATGACAACAATGCCAATGATCTGGAACATCCCGTTACCCGCCTGTTCACCTGTTTTGCCCTTCAGGGCTTGTCCCGGTTGACCCGGATTGCGCGCATTATGGCGCGGAATGCTTAATGCACTATTTCCGCCCGGCCGTATTCTTGCGATTCATTGCGGCACGGCCGCGGCGCTGCTAGGGTCAGGACCCAGGAGAGAGCCCGCAATGCCAAAATGCTTTGCCCCCGCCGTCCTGGCCCTGCTGTGCCTGCCCTGGACGGCAGCGGCGGCAGATGTGTGCACAGCGCCCGCGCCTCCGGCTTTGCCGGAAACCGCCGCCGGTCTTACCCGCGCCGCGCTTGATGCCGCCGCACAGCGCCTTTCGGCCTATACCAGGGCCATGCACGCCTATCAGGAATGCCTGGACAGCATCATCACCGACCCGGCCAGCCACACCCATGCGCAATGGCGCGCCGCCCTGAAGGCCTATAATGCCTCCGCGCCGGCACTGGAAAAGGCCTGGCAGGCCTATCAGACGCTGAAGCAGGACTGGAGCGCGGCCCACCGAGCCAGCGCGCGGCAATAACACCATCCTGCAGGGCAAGGCTTTGACAAGCCCGCACCGCGCTGCCATCTGGGGCGAGGGACATCTTGCGACAAGGGCTTGCTGTGAATCATCCGGACCGCCGCCGTGCATTTATCCTGCTGTTTGCGGCGCTGCTGGTCATGGGCGCCAGCAATTCCATGCTGTTCGTTGTCCTGCCCACGGTCACCCGGGCCATGGGCACGGGCGACATCTTTGTCGGCCTGATCTTTGCCGGCTCGTCACTGTTCTACATGTTCTGCAGCCCCCTCTGGGGTGCGCTCAGCGACACCATGGGGCGCCGCCCGGTGCTGCTGGCGGGCATGGCCGGCAACACTGCGGCGCTGGCCGCCATCGCCCTGGTCACCGGCGCGGCGCTGTCGGGAAAGGTCTGGCCCTTGCTGGCGGTGGCGCTGTTTGCCGCAGCCCGCATGCTCTATGGCGCCATTGGCTCGGCCATTGCCCCGGCGGCGCAGGCCTATATTGCCGACCGCACGGCCCGGCGCGAGCGCACGCGGCTGATGTCCAGCCTGACGGCCGGCGCCGGGCTTGGCACCGCCATCGGCCCGCCGCTGGCGGCCTGGGCGGGCCGCCTGATCGGCGTGGCCAGCTTCATCTTCGCCCTGGCCGGGGTGTCTGCGGCCATGCTGGTGCTGATTGCGCTGCTGCTGCCCGAACACCGCGCCCCGACGCCGCGCGAGCCCGGGCCGCGGCGGCTGCTGGCGCTGGCGCGGGACCGCAGACTGCTGCCGTTCCTGCTGGTCGGTGTTGGCGTCTGGGTGGCGCAGGGCGTGTTCCTGCAAACCGTGCTGTTTTACCTGCTCGACCGGGCGCACCTGCCCAGCCCCCGGGCCATGCTGGTTTCGGGCTGGATTCTGGGCGCCGGGGCGCTGCTGGTGTTTGGCGCGCAATTCGTGCTGATCCCGCTGTTTCGCCTGCGCCCGCGCCTGCTCATGGCCACCGGCGCCAGCCTGACCGGGCTCGGCGCCCTGGCCATGCTGCTCAGCACCGGCGTGTGGAGCATTGGCGCCTCCTTCCTGCTGGCCTCCCTCGGCGCCGGCCTGTCGCGCCCGGGCATGGTCAGTGGCGCCAGTCTCAGTGTTGAGCCGCAGGAACAGGGCGCCGCCGCCGGGCTGGCCACGGCCACGGCAGGGGCCGGGTTCTTCCTCTCGCCCTTTACCGGGCTGGCGCTGTATCAGTTTGCCGGGCCAACGGCCGCTTATGGCACCATTGCGGCACTAATGGGGGGCATTGCCCTGCTGGCCCTGCGCAACCGGCGCATTCGCGAAATCGGCTAGCCTGGCCATCAGCGGGCCATAGAGCGCCCGGTCGACATAACCATCGGGCACAAACCCGGCCCGGCTCTGAAAGGCGCGCAAGGCACGGCGGGTTTGCGGCCCGCTCAGGCCATCGGCGGCGCCCGCATCAAACCCGGCGCGGACAAGCGCGCTCTGCAAGGCGCGGATCTGGGTGCGCGACAGCGGCCCCGGCGAGGGCGGCCAGGCGGCGTGCAGGGACCCGGTGCCGCCCAGCGCATCGCTGAGCAGGCCGATGCCCAGCGCATAGGCCGTGGAGTTGTTGTAGCGCTTGATCACGGCAAAATTGCCGGTCACCAGAAACGCCGGGCCCGCATGCCCGGCAGGCAGGATCAGCCGCGCCTGGCGCTGCTGCGCGGCGGCGCTCCAGATGGCATGGTCGGCGCGCACCACCCCGCGCACGCTCCAGGCGCCTATGCTCATGGCGGTGTCATCGGCAAGGCTGTAGTCAAAGCCCGTAGGCAGTTGCACCTCGACCCCCCAGGGCATGCCGGAGCGCCAGCCATGCCGCGCCAGGTAATGGGCCATCGAGGCCAGGGCATCGGCCTTGGAGCGCCAGATATCCTTGCGGCCATCGCCGTCCCAGTCCACCGCATAGCGCTCATAGGCACTGGGCAGAAACTGCGCCTGGCCCATGGCCCCGGCCCAGGCGCCCTTGAGCTCGCTGCGGCGCGCCGCACCGCTTTGCACAATGCGCAGAAGCGCGAACAGTTCGCCTTCGGCCCAGGCCCGGCGGCGGCCATCCGCGGCCAGGGTGGCGAGGGCGCGGACCACGTCAAAATTGCCCTGAATGCGGCCATAGGCGCTTTCCAGCCCCCAGACCGCCGCCAGCACGCGGGGCGGCACCTGATACCGGGCCGCAATGGCGCGCATCAGCGCGGCATTGTCTGCCAGCGCCGCCCGGCCCGCCTCGATGCGCGCCGCGCTCAGCACCCCGGCAAGATAGTCGGCCATGGCGCGGGTGAATTCCGGCTGGGCGCGGTCCCGTTCCAGCACCGCCGGGTCGGGCGCCAATCCGGCCAGCAGGGCATCCACCTGATCTTGCGCAAAGCCGCGCGCCAGCGCGCGGGCGCGGAATGCCGCTTTCCAGGCCTCGAACTGCGCCGTTTGCGCCTGCGCCGCCTGCGGCGGCTGCACGGCCCGGACAGGCGCCGCACACATCAGGCACAGGGCCGCGGCCAGAAAGATCCGTAACGCGTTCATGACCGCACACTGCCTTGGTTTTGGCGGCCAATCAATTTGCAGATTCACCCGTTGACAGGCGCGGCCAGGAAAAATAGGTTCCGCGCCTCACTCAGGCGGCCCCGCACCGGGCGGGGCGCACGCAACATGAAGACCGGTCCGATGAAAGTCAGAAGCTCGCTCAAATCGCTGAAAAGCCGCCATCGCGACTGCAAGGTGGTGCGCCGCAAGGGCCGGGTCTATGTGATCAACAAGACCGATCCGCGCTTCAAGGCCCGCCAGGGCTGA